>JAVEYV010000364.1:0-2912 GCA_034003305.1 Spirochaetia bacterium
GCGCAGCCTGTGCTGCATTCATTGGGGTCATGACCTTTATTGTATTCCTGGGGGTGATTTTCCGTTACGTTCTATCCTCCCCGCTGAACTGGGTTGAGGAAGTGTCCCGGTATCTGATGATCTGGGGAGCTTCCCTCGCAATCAGCCTGGGGGTGAGCGCAGGCGAGCACGTAGGGCTTACTGTCATACTCGATTCGCTCAAGAAAGTTACGGCCCGCAAGGCCATGGCCATCGCTATCAACGCAATCGTTTTTGCATTTCTCCTTTTTATGTTCATAATATCCATTCCCGCCACAATCGAGTCGAGAACGCAGATAACCCAGGCTCTGGGAATCTCCATGGTGCTGCCTAAGCTCGCTGTCCCGGTTGCGATGGGCTTCTCAGCCCTCCAAGTAGTCCTGGTATCGCTGAGGATTCTCTCCAGCCCCGACGGGAAGCTTGGCGACAACGTCGGCTACCTGGATATATAGGGGGCGGCCATGTTTATTTCCATCGTCGTAGTCTTTTTCGCCCTTCTCGTCATCGGCGTGCCCATTGGGTTCACCCTGGGAATCGCGGGAGTGGTGGGACTTCTTCTCATGGGTTCCGGAGTCGGGCTGCTCTCCATGGCGCCGCTTCAGTATTTTTCCGGTCTCGACATGTTCACCCTCATGGCCATGCCCTTTTTCATTCTTGCGGGCGAACTGATGAACCGGGCGGGAATAACCAAGCGTTTGGTCAATTTCGCCAATATTCTTGTCGGTCACTGGAGGGGCGGCTTAGCCCACGCGAATATTATCGCCTCGGTTTTCTTCGCAGGCATGACAGGCGCCGCTGTGTCGGATACTGCGGCCATTGGCACCATGCTGATCCCCGCCATGGTGGACGACGGCTATGACGTGGATTTTTCCGCGGCGGTGACGGCGGCATCCTCAATAATCGGACCGACAATTCCGCCGTCGAACATGATGGTCATCTACGGCTCGCTGATGAACGTTTCCATCGCCGGGCTTTTCGCCGCCGGATTTATGCCAGGACTAGTCCTTGCGGTGCTGCTCATGCTCATGGCGGCATATCTCTCGTACAAGCGAGGCTATCCCAAGGGACCCAAGAGAAGTTTCAAGGAAAAACTCATAGGAACGAAGGCTGCCATCATTCCTCTGCTCATGCCAATAATCATTCTGGGAGGAATACTTTCGGGTCTTTTCACCCCCACAGAAGCCGCGGCGGTGGCTGTGTTCTACGCGTTGATAATTGGTTTTTTCGTATTGAAATCCATCAGACCCAGGGATCTCTACCCAATGCTGCTGAAAACCGCCAAGATCACCGGATCGGTATTCCTGATAATCGGCATGGCTTCGATCCTCTCCTGGGTGCTTGCCATCAATCAGGTCCCGCAGGCGATAGCGGCGTTCTTACTGAGAACGACAGGTGATCCAAAGCTCATTCTCCTCCTCATTCTGATACTCATGCTGATTGTCGGCATGTTCATGGATATCGCCGCGGCCCTCATTATTTTAGGACCTATACTTCACCCCATAGCCGTAGGCATCGGCATCTCGCCGATCCATTTCGGCATAATCATGGTGCTGTCCCTCAACATTGCCCTGATGACCCCCCCTGTGGGCGCCTGTCTCTTCGTTGCATGCTCTATTTCAAAGATCAGTCTGGCAAGGCTTTCCAAGGCAATTTTGCCTTTTATCCTCATGGAAACAATAGCGCTCTTTATTGTAGCGTATATACCTGAAATATCACTCTTCCTGCCCAGACTTCTCGGGTTTGGTTGATGAGTTCCGAAGAGAGATTCCGATGCGAAAGGAGTACGGTATGAGTACACAAAAAATCACTAAGGCCATCGAAGCCTTATCGAACAAGAAAATCGATATGGCGGGCAAGGATTTCTTCCTCACCTGGGAAAAGACTCAGGACGAGATCGACGCGACTTTCCTGGTGGCGGATATTTTACAGGACATGAGGAAGAACGACATCAGTCCGCGGATATGGGATTCAGGGATCGCGGTATCCAATTTCAGGGACAACTCAACCCGCACCCGTTTTTCCTTTGCCTCGGCCTGCGACCTTTTAGGCCTTTATGTCCAGGACCTGGACGAAGGCAAGAGCCAGCTGGCCCACGGCGAGACGGTGCGCGAGACGGCCACCATGATCAGCTTCCTCACCGAGGCCATCGGGATACGGGACGACATCTATCTGGGAGAGGGAGACCGCTACCAGCGGGAAATCGCCAAGGCCCTGGACGAGGGCGTGGTCTCGGGGGTTCTGCCCTCCAGACCCACCATTGTCAATCTCCAGTCCGATATCGATCACCCCACCCAAACCATGGCCGATTTTCTCCATCTCTCCCACTATTACGGCGGCCTGGACAAGCTGAAGGGCAAGAAAATCGCGATGACCTGGGCCTATTCGCCTTCCTATGGCAAGCCGCTATCGGTTCCCCAGGGGGTTATCGGTCTGGCCAGCCGCTTCGGCATGGAAGTCGCCCTGGCCTATCCCGAAGGCTACGAACTTCTGCCCGATGTGATCGAAGTCAGCAAGAAACAGGCCGCAGCCTCCGGCGGCTCATTCAGCGTCAGCCATTCCATGGACGATGCCTTTAAAAACGCCGATATCGTCTATCCCAAGAGCTGGGCTCCCTACGATGTCATGCTCAAGCGGGTCCCCCTTTTGCACGCAGGCGACCAGGCAGGACTCAAGGAACTGGAACAATCCTGCCTGGCCAACAACGCCAAGCACAAGGATTGGGAATGCACCGAAGAGAAGATGAAGCTTACCGGCAAAACGGATCCGAAGTATGGCCAGGGCCTGTACATGCACTGCCTGCCGGCCGACATCACCGATGTCTCCTGCAAGGCGGGCGAGGTGGCTGCGTCGGTCTTCGACCGCTACCGGGACGACACCTATCTGGAAGCCAGTTA
>JAVEYV010000365.1:0-2910 GCA_034003305.1 Spirochaetia bacterium
ACTCGTGCAGTCGGAGAAGTTGGCCGGCATCGGAACGCTGGTGTCGGGCATCGCGCACGAGATCAACAATCCCCTTGGCGCGATTTTAGGCACCGCAGACCTTATGCTTCCCGAGACGCCTGAGGATACCAGGTTGCGCGAATATGCCCAGGATATAATCAGATACGCGCAAAACGCCGCCGAAGTAATACGGGACCTCATGACCTATTCAAGAAAGACCAAAAGCCAAACCGATTTCGTGGGGCCTGTGACCATTCTTGAAAATTCGTTGAAACTCGCGATGCGCGGCATCGATTTTGGATCGGTGCTGGTCAAGAAGGATTACGACCAGGCCAGCGAGGTGCAGGCCAATCCCACCGAGCTTCAGCAGGTTTTTTTAAACCTCATCGTCAACGCGGTACAGGCGATGAACGGCGACGGAACTCTATACCTGGGAGTAAAACAGGAAGAAGCGGATGTAATAATCACCGTCCAGGATACCGGTCTGGGCATATTGAAAGAAAACCTGGACAAGGTATTCAATCCATTCTTCACAACTAAAGATCCGGGCGCGGGAACGGGACTCGGTCTTTCCATAGCGCATCATATCATTTCAAAACTGGGCGGAAGAATTCTCATAGATTCCAAGGAGAAAAAAGGAACGACATTCCAAATCATCCTGCCGGCCGCCAACATGGAAAGAAACAAGATTCGCTTTTTACAGGCCAAGGATTCTCGGCAGATCGAGGATTCGTTCTACCTTCAGCGGAAAATCCTTGTGGGAGAAAAGGGCTACCTTGAAGAATCGATACGCAGGAGCGAGGACGAAAACGCATTCCATGTTCTGGCGTATAAGGGCATGCAGCCGGTGGGAACCACAACGCTTCACCTGAGCGAGGTGGAGGGTAAAATCCCCATCGAGAAAAATTTCGAGGTATTCTCCTATCTGGACGGAAAACCCTATGCCGAGATCGATCGTCTGGCGATCATTCGGGAAGAAAGGGGCTCCATAGTTCCTTTCAGCCTCATGGTACTCTCCTATCTCTATATCCGCGGAAGGGACGTGGACACAATTTTCCTGGACGTGTTCAGCGATGAAACAAAGCTGATACGCATGTACGAAAAGCTCGGTTTCAAGGTGATTGGAAGCTACAATCGCCCCCTTCCATGCACGGTGATGATGCTCAATCACGAGTCCAACTACATCGACCAGGTCTCCAAGATGGAGCATTTTGTCCAAGGCTTTTTCTCCCGCCTCATGCCTCGTCTCGAGTTTGAAGGCCAGGAGCGAGAGTATGTGTTCAGGGCTATTCATGAGATCAACAAGAAATCCGAAAGAATCGCTGAAGCTGAATCCCGGGCCGCTCGCTGAGGAAATTCAGTAGTTGATACGGGCCTCGGTTTCCTTGGAACGGTAGATGCCTTCGATAATTCTCACCGTCTCCCTGCCGTCTTCACCGTTGACGGCGGGTCTGCGTCCTTCGAGAATGGCATTGGCAAAGTCCTCGATCTGGAGCCTGAAAAAATACCAGGTGGGATCGATGCGGGAGAAGAAGGCGGCATCCTCGGCCTTCCATGCCTCCAGCATTCCTTCCTGGCCGGGCACTGTCCACAGGTCGTTGTAGGGGGGCTCCAGGACCCCGCTCATCCCCGCTATGAACATGGCTCCCCCGTCGGTCTGAACCCCCGCCGAAGCGCCCGTGCTGCCGTGCACCGCCACCTTGGCATGGATGCCCGGTTTCTGGGAATTGGAAACAAAAATGGAACCCAAGCCTCCGTTGGCAAAATAAACCGTGGCCACCGCAGAGTCGTCCACTTCGATAGAGGGGTGGTTGGCGTTGATCCAGGAACCCTGAACCCCCGACACGCTGCCCATGAACCAGGAGAGGAGATCCAGCTGGTGGGGCGCCTGGTTGACGATGACGCCGCCTCCCTCGCCGGCCCAGGAACCCCTCCAGGGGTCGGAGCGGTAGTAGGCTTCGTCCCTCCAGCCCAGGATGGTCACCTGGCCCAAAAGGGGAGTGCCGAGAAGTCCTTCGTCTATGGCGGTTTTTATCCGCCGGGTTGAAGGATACCAGCGGCGCTGGCTTATGACCCCGAGCTGGCGATGCTCCGCGTTGGCGGCGGCAATCATGGCGTCGCAGTCGGCCACCCTGAGGGCCATGGGCTTTTCCACCAGGGTGTGCAAGCCCGCCTGCAGGCAGTCCAGGGCGCTCTGGGCGTGCAGGGGATGGGGCGTGGTGACAATAACCGCCTGGGCCCTGTCCCTGTCCGCCATTTCCCGGGCTGAAGCGCGGGCTTGGATGCCCCACTGGACGGCGAAGGCCTGGGCTTTCTTTATGTCCCTGCCGCATACAGATACAAGCTGGGCGTTCTCGCATGCCGCCAGGGCCTTGGCGTGGAGCTGGGCCACCTTGCCGTAGCCGTAGAGAGCGAAGCGTATTTTTTCCATGGTCATTCCTCGTCAGGGTTCCAGGACAACCTTGAGCAGGCCTTTTTCCCGAGCGTAGAGCCGGGCGAACCATTCGGCCCCCTCGGAAAGCGGAGCCTTGGCGCTGATGATAGAATCGCTTTTGATCTTGCCCGAGGCCAGAAGCTTGAGGACTAAAGGATATTCACCGGCCATGGCGCAGGAGCCGAAGAGGCTGATCTGCCGCGTTACCACCGATTGCAGGGGCAGTTCCACTTTGGGGCTCACATTCCCGATGAGGGTTACCGAACCGCCCTTCCGGGTGCTGGCTATGGCGGTGGCGATGGGGGCTGATGAGCCCACGGCCTCGAAGCTTCTGTCCACGCCCCGGCCTTCCGTGAGTTCGAGAATCCTTGCCCTGCTGGCAGGATCAGCGGGATCCAGGGCGAAGCTGGCGCCGGCCGTTAGGGCGGCGGTCCTGCGCTCGGGGTCGGTGTCCAGGGCCAGAATGAGTCCAGGGG
>JAVEYV010000366.1:0-2902 GCA_034003305.1 Spirochaetia bacterium
TTCCTTCCTGAACCGGGGCGAAAAACCCCAGAGGTCAACCAGATCGGCCACAGCTGGATTATAGGCACCCCCGGTGAATCGGTGCATTTCGATCGCTTTTACGATGATTCCCGCCGTCAGCGGGCGTATGGCGACACGTTCTCCCGATCTGGCTGAGTTGAAACGGCCTATGTCCGAATCGGCTCTATCGAAACTCGCAGCGGCTTCGAGTTCCGACAGCATGGAGAGGATTTCCTCCCAGGCTGTATCGAGTCTGGACAAGGCCTTGGGATTTGAAAAATCATCGTAGACGGAGATAAAACATACGGTGCCGAAGTAGTCGAAGCTGGTTCTGCGCCTTGCAGTGTAATTCGATATATCACCGATAGCTGAAGCGCCGCAGGAAATAAAAAGAGCCGCTGCGCAGAAGATCAGTATGCTTATATCTGATTTCCGAGCAGGGCTCTTATTGAACATTCGCTTTTGATCGAACGAAAATCGATTACTTCGAGATTACCCAGTTCTGGGGGTATCCGTGGTCGGTTACCTTTGTCTGGGCTTTTTCATCCAGGGTTCCGATGACGATTCCGCAGATAAATTTGAGGTTGCCATATGCCTCGGCCTGCTTATTGGCGTCGCCCCGCTTGTAGGGATCGTAGCCGATACCGTACTTATAGCCTCTTCCCTTGAGATAGGCGTCTTCGAGACTCATGGTTCGCTTGCCGGCTGCGGCATATTCGGTGGTCATATAGAAATGGGTTCCGAATCCCTGGCTTAGGGCGGCGAGGTTGAGGTAACCGGAGACGATACCGGCATTGTAATAGCCGCGGTCCAGTTGCTGGGTGTGCTTGCCGAGGCTCTGGTCGGTGGGCAGGAGTCGGTCGCCGAAAACCAGAACGGTGACGGTGCCGGAATTTACCTTGCCTTTACCGATGACGTCTTCCTGCTGAGCGACGTCCTTGAGGACGACCAGGAGGTAGTCGGTCATGCCCACAGAGGTGGGAGAAAGGCTGGTAAGCTTCATGATGGCTTTAAGCTGGGCATCGCTGGGGGCGAACTGGGCTCCGTCCTTGAAGGATGTCGTGACTACGGTTCTCCAAACGCCCTGGGTTTCGACCCAGGCGGGAAATTTTGATGCGTCGAAACCGGCGAGGTTCTGAGCTCCTACCGATGCTGCCGACAACGCGAGCGCGGCAGCTACAAGGATCAATGTGAACTTCTTCATCGTTGTTCCTCCCTTTGGAATTGTGGTGTGTGCCGGAGCATAGCCTGGGAAGCCGTTTCTTTTCAAGATAAAAAAGGTACTATTTGTAAAAAATAGTACCTTTTTTATTTATCAGCGCATTTCTGTCCTGGAAGCGCGAATCTCAGCGCAGTCTGAGGGTAGCCCCTGCGGTAAGGCTCAGCGCGGCAATAATGTTTTCCGTTGTGTTGCTGGCAGCTTCGGTCCAGTAAACATCGGGGTACTGGGAGGTTCCACTGGCCGAGCCGCCGAAGAAACGGCCGTTGAGAAATATCTCGGAGCGCTCGTCCAAGGCTATGCCGCCCCGCACCGAGGCATCGAGGATGGATCCTTCAAACTGAAAGTCGGCGCCGTTGAAAAAGGAACTGGAAGCGTAGCTGCCGGTGGCTTCGAAGGCGAGGAAGCCCGATTTGCCCAGGCCGAGCCGGCCTCCAAGGGAGAGGGCGGGCACGATGCCGAGATTCTGGGAGACTACGAGCTGACCGTTGGCGCCGCTCTTTTCTTCAAAGCGGATAGAGGCGTTGCGGAGCTGGATGGCCAGACCGCCCGAGAGGTAGCTGCGGCTGTCGCCCAGGAAGCGGTAGCGGGAGGTGGTTCTGTAGAAGGGGAAGCTGTAGGTAAGCTGCATGGGGGTGTTGGCTGCGAAGGTCACATTGTCGATTTTCACTGCGGTTTTGAATTTAACATCGGTGACGAGCTCCAGGGGCTGGTAGAGAAAGGAAACCTCGTGTTTGTCGGCGATGGTAGCTCCAAGGGTATAGCGGTCAAAGAAGTAGAGAATTTCCTGGCCGCCTTGTTTGACAAAATCGAAGGTGTCGTTGCCGTCAGCCACCGTACCGACCCGGTAGGTATGCTTGAGCAGTTTTATGGCTCCGCCCTCGGTCTGGGCCCAGATTTCCACAGGCACCTGGGCGGAAAGGCCGGTCAGCGCCACAGACAGGAACAGGGTCGCGGCAATGAAAGTCTTCGCGAAGCCCGGGCTTCCGGAGATTCTTGACTTTTTCATGATAACTCCTTATTGGCATTGAAATTTATTGTATCCGATCCACGGTAATTAAGACCGCGAAGCAGGATATCTATGAGTTCCTTGGCCATGAGTGGCTTGCTCTCCCTCACGGCGAAATCGGGCATGGAATGAAAGCTTTCCAACATGCCTACCAGGGCGCCGCCGACAAGGGCCGGATTGGGGCAGTGGATCTGTCCGACTTCGTCGGCCTGCTGAAGAGCGAACTGGAGCCGCAAAAGGATTTCCTTTTGGAGTTCTTCCATGAGTTTACGGGCTTTCCCCTGGTCTATGGCGGGCATATCGGACTGGTACATACGGACTAAATCCAAGGGCGGCTGGGAGAGAAACCAATCGGCGCTGCCGTAGAGCTGGGCGCGTATATCGCCCTGGGCCCTATCGAGGATTTCGGCGAGGGCTTGGCCGTGCCGCCGTATGCTGTAGCGCATCACTTCTATGAAGAGTTCTTCCTTGCCGCCTGGAAAATAGTAGTAGAGCGAGGCGTGGCGAAACCCAAGGGCGGTCGCGATGTCCCTGAGGGTCGCCGAAGCATAGCCCTTCCGGGAAAAGAGAATTTCCGCAGCCTCGAGAAGGCTTTCGTAGTTTTTTCCTGTCGCGCCGCTCATTATTTTGTCGAATTCCTTTATTAATCTACCAACATGTAGGTAGTATTCAAA
>JAVEYV010000367.1:0-2885 GCA_034003305.1 Spirochaetia bacterium
AGCCCGGTAAAGCTTTCGGACAAGGATCGCAAGGAGATCGAGGCTCAGATATTGGAAACAAGCGCGGTATTGCAGAATAAACTGGCAGAATTCAATATTGAAGCGGAAGTGCGCAATGTGAATATCGGCCCCATCATCACGCAGTATGAATTGGAGCCCGCCAAAGGCGTGAAGGTGAGCAAGTTCGCCTCTCTGGCTGATGATCTGGCCCTGGCGATCAAAGCGAAGTCGATCCGCGTACAAGCCCCGATTCCGGGCCGGGGATTGATCGGCATCGAGATCCCCAATCTGACCCGGGATATGATCTATCTGAGGGATCTGCTGCTCTGCGAGGATATGCGCAAGCATAAGTCCAAGCTGGCCTTCGGGCTGGGTAAGGACATTGCCGGCAAGGCGATCGTGGCTGATCTGGCAAAGATGCCGCATTTACTCATCGCCGGAGCTACCGGTAGCGGTAAATCAGTGTGCATCAATACCATCCTGATGAGTTTGATCATGCGGACAACGCCCGACGACCTGAGGTTGATCCTGATCGATCCAAAACGCGTGGAACTGGCGGGTTACAATGATCTCCCCCACTTGATCGGACAGGTGGTCACCGATCCGGATACGGCGCTGGAAACCATGTATTGGGCGGTGAAAGAGATGGAGCGGCGTTATGAGCTGCTGCAAGTGGCGCGGGTGCGCGAAATCATCGGATACAACGAGAAATGTCAGATCGATTCCGATCTGGAGCCTCTGCCCTACATCGTGATTGTGGTGGATGAATTTGCCGATCTGATCATGACCAGCGGCAAAGACATCGAGCTGCCTATCACACGTTTGGCACAGATGGCGCGCGCGGTGGGCATCCATCTGATCCTGGCTACGCAGCGTCCTTCGATCAAGGTAATCACCGG
Organism: Spirochaetia bacterium; assembly: GCA_034003305.1. GTDB lineage: Bacteria > Spirochaetota > Spirochaetia > Treponematales > Rectinemataceae > UBA2256. The sequence continues at coordinate 900 of JAVEYV010000367.1, forward strand.
CATCATCAAGGCAAATTTCCCTGCCCGCATTGCCTTTCAGGTTTCGTCCCGCGTGGACAGCCGCGTGATCCTGGATATGATAGGAGCGGAGCGGCTTTTGGGCAATGGCGACATGCTGTTCCTGCCTCCGGGCAAAGCTTCGCCGGAGCGCATTCACGGAGCTTATGTATCTGATCATGAGATCGCCCGGGTAAATGATTATCTGGCGATGCAACCGAAGCCAAAGCAGGATTTCAGTGTGCAGGTAAGCCATGACACTCAGGGCAGCAGCTTCTTTGAGTGGGACGATGATCTCTTCCCCGAAGCAGCCAAAGTGGTGGTAAGATCAAACACGGCATCGGTTTCCATGCTGCAGCGTCATTTCAAGATTGGTTATGCCCGGGCCGGCCGTCTGGTGGATCTCTTGGAACAGGCAGGGATCGTGGGGCCTCATTTGGGCAGCAAATCCCGCGATGTATTGGCAAATCGGGACGACTTGATCCGTTTAGGAGTGGTAAATGAAGAAGATTAGCATAATCTTGATCCTGAGTCTGTTTGGCGTACTTTACGCGATTACAACTTCGGAACTGCACGACAAGGTGAAGCTGCGTTATCAGAATCTAAGCAGTTTTCAGGCCAATGTGCAGCAGACTAACTATTATACCCAATTGAAGCGCAGCATCGTGTACAGCGGGAAGCTTTACTTTACCCCGGGACGCATGCTGATGAGCTTTAGCAAACCCTCGGTGCAGCGCTTGCAGATTCAGAGTGGCAAAGCCGAACTCTATGATGCCTCGTCAAACACCCTGCTGCGCTCCAATATGCAGCCGGAATTTGGCAAGATGAACCCGGTGGAAATCCTGCAGCATTACTGGACCAGGAGCAAGGTGAGCATCGTGAAGCAGGAAAAGCACCTCTGCACAGTGAAGCTGATCCCCCAAAAAGACCCCATGATCAAAGATATGCAGGCAGTGATCGATAGCAAAACCGGGATTGTGAACAGCCTGAAATATGCCGATCCAGCCGGAAATACGGTTACCTATCTCTTTAGCAACATCAAGCGCGACGCAGCGATCCCACCCTCTGTGTGGAAATACGACTATCCCAAAGATGTGCAGGTAATCAGCCAATAACAAGGAGTGACAGTGTGATAGCCCTCATTATGGCCGGAGGATCCGGCACCCGCTTTTGGCCTGCCAGCAGAGCGAAAGCACCCAAGCAGTTCTTACAAATCTCCGGAAGCCGCTCAATGCTGCAACTCACCGTGGATCGCCTCAGCGGTCTGATCTCCATCGCCGATGTCTATATCGTTACTGCCGCCTCGCAGGTGCCGCTGGTGAGAGAGCATCTGCCCGAGCTTCCCCCTCAGAACATCATCATTGAGCCTTTTGGCATGAATACAGCGCCCTGCATCGCGCTCAGCGTGGAATATCTGAAGCAGAAATACAGCCCGGAAACCGCGATGATCGTGCTTCCAGCAGACCACGTGATCCGCAAGACGGAAGCTTTTATCAGTACCCTGAAACAGGCAGAGCAAGCCGCGGATGCTGCAGCCCTGATCACTTTTGGCATTGTGCCGGATTATCCTGCCACCGGGTATGGCTACATCGAAGGCGGAGCAAAGGGAAAAGGCGGATTGACCACAGTAAGCCGCTTCAAGGAAAAACCGGATCGGGAAACCGCTCAGAGCTTTCTGGAGCAGGGCAATTTCTATTGGAACAGCGGGATGTTTTGCTGGAGCATAGGCGCTATCGACGCCGCTTTTCGGGCATATCTGCCGGAAGTGTCGGATTTGTGCGGCCAGATCGCTGAAGTGTGGCGTGATGGCGGTATATCTGCCGATATCAGCCCGCTGTACCGGCAGATGCCCAGAGTTCCCATCGATATCGGGATCATGGAAAAGGCACAAAGCCGCTATGTGATCCCTGTGGATCTGGGCTGGAGCGATGTGGGCAGTTGGAAAGCACTGGCGGATATCAGCCCCGCTGACGACAGCGGAAACTACGC
>JAVEYV010000368.1:0-2832 GCA_034003305.1 Spirochaetia bacterium
TTACTTTTAAATTCAGAAAATATACCATGTCATCATCGACCTTGTCGCCAACGAACATTCCTAGCTCGACGCGATCCATCAGGCCAACACCGGCCATAAAATACAGGGCAGGATCATCCGAGGCTACAGGCTTTGCGATGTCCCTGTAATAGCCAACGAGCATGAACTCAGCGGCTTTGTGGGGCAAGACATAGGCATCTGGTGTGCGCAACATGCCCAGAGTCTGGAAAGGCGCTGCTTCCAAGAAACCAAACATTGCTGCGAGAACGATTACACTCAATATAACTTTTTTCATACTTCCCTCCACCTTTCGGTGATGTTTTCTATTCATGACCCCTAAATATCATTGACAATTAATCCGTCAAGCTTTTTCTTGGGTCATGAATCAATATCTAAAACAGGATTTGGCTAGGATCGGTGAATCACTTGCGGCAAAATACCTTGAAAGACAAGGATATAAGCTGATATGCCAAAATTTCCGCTCTGCTTCAGGGGAAATAGACCTCATTGTGGAAAAAGATCAACACATCATCTTCGTCGAAGTAAAAACCCGATCCCATCACTCTATCTCATCCGCCGTGGAAAACATACACTACCGCAAGCAGCAGCGGATTTCGCGCACGGCACATCTATATCTTAAGCAAAATCCTCAGTATGACAAACACGATACCCGCTTTGATGCAATCATCGTCCTGCACGACAAGCGGGATGACAGCTTTGGCATCACGCATTTTACCGATGCCTTTCTGCCTGTGCTGGATTGAGCTTAGCCAGTTTTCTTACGTTCAGTTTCTTAACAAGCTATCATCGAATTCACTGCCCAGATAGCTCTTGTAATCGGGGTTGGTATTCTCCATGGTGTCGCCCTTCACATAGTACAGGCGGTAGTTGTTATTCATCTGAATATCGATGAAAAGGTATACAGGTTTAGTCCCGCTGTTATACTTCCATATCTGATAATCTTTGCGGACAAACCTGGTGTCGTCGGAACTGGTTCCGGTCTCGATATCCGCTGGTGCACCATTGCGGATATAGATCCTTCCCATATCGGAAGTCCATCCGGCTCGCAGGCTCGAGAAGTTCTTGTTGGCATGCTTCACCCGGTCATCCACCAGCTTCATGATGTCATCTTCGCTCATCTGAGATTTTGCTGCCATGTTTTGCCAGAAATTGTTCACATAGCGGTTCTTGCTTTCGGAGTTCATGGACGACCAGTTTGGAGCTACGCCCACCATAAAGTAGCGCATCAGATTGTATTCATCCTCAATGTCTTCAAACACGCGATAACGCTGCTCAATGTCTTCGCTGAGCACGAGCTCAAAATCTCTGCTTTCCGTGCTTTCGCCGGCTTGAATGGTTACCGTACCAGAGTATTTCCCCGGGGACAGATCTGCCAAAGGGATCTTCAGGCTGAGGGCGTCGGTGGTAGCCCTAAAGCTGCTGTCCAGATACTCATCCATCACAATATGTCCATCTGTCTCCAGGCTCAGATTCAGCATATATGAGCTTTGCAGATCGGCGGGGGGGCAGTACAGCTCCATATAAATGTGAGCATACTCGCTGTAGGTCTTACTCAGCAGGATGGAGGGCAGGGGTTCATACACCACCTTGTTGCGTTGAAACTTCTGTAGATAGTTGCTACTATCGGCATACACATGGCTGTTCAGTTCAATATCGCTGATGCGGGTTGCAGGCGGCAGTGCCAATACATCTTCCTGCCAGAAGAAGAGTGCTCCGGAGTTCTTGTCCGTAGCTCTGAAGGTCACATTTTGCGTGGATTCCGGTAGTGTGTAGGCCAGGCGGTTCAGATATGACTTTCTGGTGGAAGCGGTATCGTACTTGTTGCTGACGCCGATATTGTCGGTCACCGTTTGCTCTATGATAACTGAATCAGCGTTGGCGATCTGAACATTCACTTCCAACTGCGCGAAGTATCCACCGCTGTGAGCCAGAAACATCAGGTTTCGATATAGTGCCTGATAATCCATCAGCATGATGGTACTGCCCTGGTCATCCAGAAAACGGTTGTAGTCCACATGCATATTTAAAACGTCGGCTGCCGCCAGTGCGGGGCAGAGCATGAGCAACGCCAGACCAAGCGTCAGGCTTCTAATGATCGAGGTATTCTTCATCTTTGTTCCTCAAGGTGTATTGGCCGTAGCCACGTTCATCGGTGAAGATAAAGGTTCGGTTCAGGCGATAGTAATACCACCTGATGCTGGGAGCTTCACCGATCGGAAAAGCGTTACTGACGATCTGTTCCGGTTCTCCGAATTTGATATAGATTCTTCCGCGGTCAGATCTCCAGCCGCTTAGACGTTTATGGATGGTAAACAGCTCCTCAGCCCTCAACACGCGGGAGTAAAAGCGTTCACGAAACTCGTTGCGCAGTGTGCCCGGACTGGGATCTTTGGCCTGCCAATAGCTTTCGATGGCGTCCGGGATCTTGTTTTCCGGTACTTTCCGCAGCACCTGCCAGTCGTTTTGGTCTGCGATATAGCGGATCTGCGCCAGCTGATCCTTGGGCGAAAAAAGCGCGTTAAAGGAGAACCAGGGTTGATACACCAGCGCCTCCACATTGTAGCGGATATTCCCCTCGATGAGGCTCAGTTTCACGCTGCCGATGCTATCCGTGGTAGCCAGTTGTTTCAGATCAAGCTCCCAGGGGCTTTGCGGATAGGGAAAATCGTAGGTGAGGGAATCCAGGCTCACACTAATCTGACGTATGGGTACAGAAAAACTCTGACGCAATGTCAGGGAGTCATACTCCGCCACATTGATGATTTCCGGAACAAATCTGATGTCCTCTTTCTGGGCGATCACATAGGGCTG
>JAVEYV010000369.1:0-2832 GCA_034003305.1 Spirochaetia bacterium
GACGCAGACAAAGCGGTGGATAAGGCAGAATGGCAGCGTCGTACGGTGAATCTGGTGGCGGAGCAGGTGAAAGCTCTGGGACTCAGGGTATCCAGCCCCGGAATCAGCGAATGGGTTAAATTACCCCAGACCGAAGCCACGCTGAAGGCCATCGACGCTGAACGTAATCTGGAGCAGTATCTGGCTGACCACCCAAAACTGATCACCATCGCCGGAAACGTGGGGCTGGGCAAATCCACCCTCACGGCCATCATGGGACGTAGCCTGAAGATCAATACCCTTTACGAGAAACCCGAGGAAAATCCGCTGCTGGAGAAATTCCTGGGGGACAAGAAGACTTTTTGTTATCAGCTTCAGCTCCACTTTCTGCAAATGAGGGCCAAACAGCGCCGTCTGGGTAAAAGCGGCGATGGCAGCTATGTGAAAGACCGCTCTCTGCCCGAAGACCTACTGGTTTTCTGCAATCAATTCCATGCCGACGGATTGCTGACCGATGACGAATTGGACAATCTGATCACCCAATTCCAAACCGTAAACCGGGAGCTCCCCTCCTCCGATCTGATAATCCTGCTCAAAGGAAGTCCATCCCTAGCGTGGGAACGCATTCAACAACGCGGGCGGGAAATGGAGATTGAGGGCGGATGGCAATTCTCCGAGATCAACAACCTGAATCACTGGTATAATACTTACGGCACAAACGTGGTAAAGCTCGGGTTCCACAATGGCCCCGTCCTGGAGATCAATGTGGAAATGCTGGATCTCACCAATCGCATCCACGTGGGCTACATCTTCGAACGAGTGCTGGAAGTACTGAAAGCGCAGGCCTAGAAAGTAAGGATAGCTAATAAAATACGGCTCTCTTCCAAATCGAGTTTGGCATCTTGAGGTGGCCGAATTGGGGTGGCAAGCTCCTGCTTGCCACAGTGAGCTTGAGCTCGCTTCTGAAGGCAGCTCCGCTGCCTCTGCCAAGCGGAGCTTGGCAGCCCTCTCAGCGTAGGATAGTTCTCAGTTTGCCAAACTTTACCCACTTGGTTTGAAAGTGAGCATTTACTATTGACAGCATTGAGGATTGACCAATCATTGTGATCGTGCAGGATTAGTCATGATTCCGGCACCAAAGGGAGTTATCATATGTTGCAGAAAGCATTGTTTCCGGGGCAGTATTTACAGGGAGCCGGGGCACTGAGCGAATTGCCGGCTCTGGCGCGACAACTGGGCAGCAAAGCGTTGCTTCTGGCCTCACCCGGTGTACTCAGCGGCGTTTTACCCAAATGGGGTGAGCATCTCTCGGACGCGCTGTTTATCAGGGAGCAATTTCGCGGAGAATGCACAGAGACGGAACTGCAAAGAATTGCTGAGCAGAAGAGAATACGCGGCTGTGATCTCATGATCGGGATGGGTGGCGGCAAGACCATCGACAGTGCCAAGATTGTTGCGGACCGGGAAGGCATCCCTGTGATCGTGGTGCCCACCATTGCTTCCACCGACGCGCCCTGCAGCGGTTGCGCCGTAACTTACAGCCCCGAAGGGGTATTTGAAGCAGTGCTTTATCAAAAAAGGAATCCCGCGGCAGTACTGGTGGATCTGAATATCATCGCCTCCGCGCCCGCTCGCTTTCTTGTCTCGGGGATGGGCGACGCTCTGGCCACCTGGTTTGAAGCCCGGAGCTGCGACAGCACAAAATCACCCAATGAATGCGGCGGACTAAGCACTCAAACCGGGCTCGGCATCGCCAAACTCTGTTATGACATCCTGATCGAACACGGCTATGCGGCCAAACTCGCCAATGAACGGGGCCTGATTACTCCGGCTCTCAGTAAGGTAACAGAAGCCAACATCCTGCTCAGCGGAATAGGTTTTGAGAGCTGCGGAATAGCCTGCGCGCATGCCGTACATAATGGTTTGACCGCCCTCAAGGAAACCCATGCCTGTTACCATGGGGAAAAAGTGGCATTCGGAGTGTTGACCGGACTGCATTTGACGGCTGCTGCCGAAAAGGAGATCGAGGAAGTTTACGCGTTCTGCGAACGGATAGCTTTGCCCACCACCCTGGCAGATATCGGGATTGACGCAAGCATGCCGGAAAGGCTGATACCAGTGGCGCAGGAAAGCTGCAAACCGGGATCTTCCATCCATAAAGAAGCTGGGCTTGTTACGCCGGAAATGGTGTATAGCGCGATGTTGATGGCTGATGCCCGGGGGCGGGAGCGGAAAGAGAAGAAATCGCTGATTTATCCTTGACAACTATCCCTGATCATGAAACTAGTGACCAAAGTCGCAGCAGTATGTATCTGATACACTTATATCGTGTTTAGTATGAAATGACATAGTCCAGGCCCAGCCCCAATTCCATTCAGAGCGTCAGTAGCGGCTTAGTCGCGCTGGCAGGTTCCTTCGGGGGATTAGGGATCCAGTGGGCTGAAGCCCCATACCCCGATTGATTATGTCTTTACAACAAGAAACTGTATTACAAGGAGTTAGTACAATGGCCGTCTCGCATCTGATGAAGTTCATCCTGCGCCGTCCCTCAATGTTTTTTTGTTCCATTCATTTAACCTCTCTATGCTCACAACACTGTCTGCAATGCTGCATTCCATCACAGTCCGATGGCAGTTTCATCGATCCCAACGATTTTCAAACGATCGCATCAAAGCTGAAGAGCTACGGAACCAGGGTGCTCAATCTTACTGGAGGGGAACCAACTCTGCATCCTGAATTGGAAGAAATCTTCAAGATTGCCCAAGCCACGAAACTCCGCGGTGTAAATCTCCTGACCAACCTTTATTACCCTCAGGATCGGCAAGAGCTGGTGATTGATCTGGCGACGCGGTA
>JAVEYV010000370.1:0-2827 GCA_034003305.1 Spirochaetia bacterium
CCTCCTCGGAAATCTGCTCGTTGATCTCGATCACCGCAGATACCCACATACGCTCCCCTATGCAGTTAAAATCCACCGGCTCGACCTCCCTGGCCGGAGCCGCAAGTTCGGCATGGGAAAACTCCTTGAGCGCCTCCTGGCTGATGCGCCATGCCCGGCCGATCTTCTGTGCCTTGATCCTTCCTTCGTGGATAAAGCGCAGGATCGTCTTAGGGTGAAGCTTTAAAATACCCGCCAGGTCTTCGATCGAATAAAACGTCGCACCCATAGCTTTATTACTCCTTTCCATCCGATATATAAGGAATAATAAGGGTATTTTCAAAGCTCGTCAAGTAGCATTAAGTAATTTTGAGTATTTTTAAAGAAAATAGGTTATTCTATAACAACGCCCCGGGTAACATCACTTCTATTCTATAAAAGCCCGGCTGGACATTCTGAATTCCTCCTGGCTGTATTGATACTTCTTTTCTTTATAAGGGAAGGTTTTATCGAATTCCTCAGCCTTATCCGCATCGACATTGTAGACATCGCTCTCCTGGTAGCGCCATCTGCCACCGACGAATGCGCCCTTCTCCAATTCCAGCGCGAGCAGGGAATACGGGAACCTCCCGTCCATCGAAGCGATACTGTAGTCCCTGGAACTCTTAAACCCGAACTTGCAGTAGTTCTTAGGATGCCCGTAGATGATCACCGCCCTATCTCCCCGAGCCCTTGCCTCATCGATAGTCTTCCAGATCAGCATCGATCCTATGCCCAGCCTCTGAAACTCAGGCAGCACGCTTACCGGCCCGAAGCTGATCGTGTCGACAAATCCCCCTTCATCATCGATAAGCTTCGAAGCCGTATACATGATGCTCCCCACCATCCGGTCATCCTTCAGCGCCACATAGCTCAACTCGGGAATAAAATCCCTGTGCGCCCTCATCACATGGGCAAGGTAATGCTCGGTACATCCCGGCACATAGAGGTTCCAAAAAGCTCCCCGGGTAATTTCTTCGACAAGGCGATAATCCGCTTCTGTCTCTTTTCGTAAAATAATCATCCCTCACCCCTGTTCTTGAGCGAACTCCAAAAATGCCGCACATGCTCCAGCGGCATCAGATACAGCATCCTAGGCCCAATCTTCCGCATCACTTCCCGTATCCGCTCACCTTGTCCATAACGAAAGAGCTTGCCTCAGCGGCTTGATTCTTTTCGCTGATATACCCAGTCCAGCAGAAAAAGTGTCCCGATGAGCGCCAGAGCGCCGGACAGGCCCAGATAGGCGCTGAGATGTTCTGCCTATCGCATCGCCTATCGTGCGGCATCCAGAACCGCCGCAGCCCTTTCAAAGTCGCCCTCGCTCACCAAAATCGTAGCGGCCATGCCCAGGGCTGTGGGATACTGCCCGCCGGTATCGGCTGATTGAATAACATAAGGGATATTCTCCTTGTCTAGGAGCAGCGCGAAGGAATCGGCTTCGAATCTATTGCGAAATTTCTTGAGAACCAGCATAGGCAGCCTCCTAAAACACCTCGTCGACGGTTTTTAGCGCAATACCCTTCGACTGGAGTTCTTTTTCCATTCTCCCCATCTTTTCGGCGGCATCCGAATTCCAGCAGCTGTGCCCATCCTTCAACAACGATGTCGAAAAACCCTCTTCCCGTCCTCCCAGACAGGTTGCCCTTACACAGCCGTGGCTTACCAAGCCGCACACCATTATCTCATCGACCCCATGCTGCAATAATACTTCTTTCAAGCTCGTTTCCTGAAACGCATTCCCGTGGTTTTTTCTCAGGTGAAGGTCGGCTTTTCTGATATCGAGGCCTTCATACAGCATCCAGGGCTCCGTATTTTCAACCAGCTGGCTGCTCGTATGCTGTATGCCCACAATAAGATGACCCCGCTTCCGCACTTCCCGAATCGCCGCTTCGACGGTGGCTAAAAACCGTTCTTTCTCGAATAGTGTCCGCTCAACCAGACCCTTCTGAACATCCACAACGAGCAAAGCCTTCATAGAAACCCCCTCTCAGCCATGGAAAGCGCCTCGCAATAGAGGCCTCTTAAAAAGTTTACAGACTTTTAAGCCTGGTCCAATTCCTTTTCCATAAACACCGCATCCTCTATCGGATTTTCCACATATTGCCCAATCTCTTTGAATCCAAATTTCCTGTAGAGCGCCAAAGCCTTATCCATCCGCTTCAGCGTATCCAGCCTCATGCGCGAGTAGCCTTTGCGTTTCGCCTCCAGAATTATCGCATCCACGAGATCTTTACCGACACCCTGCCCCTTGTACTTGTCCCTCACGAAAAGCCGCTTCATCTCGCAGGTCCGATCGCCTATCTTTTTCAGTCCCACACATCCGGCCACGGTCTCCCCAACCTTGGCGATAAGGAAGACCCCATCCGGCTCCCTGTATTTATCCGGAAAGCGCTCCAATTCCTCATCCACATGCTGAAAGCACAGGTCCACCTGTATCCAGTCCAGGTATTCCCGTATCAGCTTCTTGGCCTCTCCGATCGTAGAATCGCTGAGTTTTTCTATGATGATATTCTCCGTTCTTCGCATCACCGTATCCCAAATACCACATCCACCCGCTTCGTTGCGGTGAGAATCCCCGGCGAAAGCGCTATCCCGCCCCCCATATCCTTTGCCATGAGCTGCGTCTCGTAGCCCCGTCCATACTCGCCACCCGAGGAATCTCCAGTCGATGTTACCGCCAGCACCGCCCCTAGCCCTATCTTCAAGCGCTCGGCGATTTTTTCGGCGGCCCGCTTGGCGTCGTCCAAGGCCAGCATATCGGCTTCTGATGCATAGTCCGCATACTGGGAATGGCTGAAGGCCAGAC
>JAVEYV010000371.1:0-2827 GCA_034003305.1 Spirochaetia bacterium
CTCTCTCGAAGTATTGGAATCGCGCTATGCCGCTACCGGCGATCTCAAGGCCGTTGAAGCCGATCTGTCTTCCATAGAATTCGATGCATATACCTTTTCTGTACGGCAAGTGCCCGAACCGGCTTCATCCTTTATACGGGCGAAGGCTAGCGGAGCTGAAATCGATCTAATCAAGGGGGCCTTGCGCCTGTGGTTCGACGCCCATGCCCGAGGCAGGCTTATCGACGATAGAACCGGATATCTGTACAAGGGCAGGGCACTGGGATCTTTGGACCTAAGTACCCTGGTAAACGCGCCTACCCCTACCGAGGTTGCGGCGGTATTAACCGGATATCCCTTCGCCTCGCTCGTTTCCAAACTTCTTCCCCAGGCGCTCGCCACAGGTTCGGTGTTTGAGATGGAATCCAGCCTCGACAAGTGGTATTTCGAAAACCTCTTTCAATCACTTGAATTTCTTGACCATCGGGACAGGCATGTGGCGGAGCGTTTTGTAGGAATCGATGTAGATATCCACAACATCACAAACCTTATTCGTCTTCGTTCTTTCAATGGAATCGCCTCCGACAGGACCGGTCGATACCTCATAGACTTCGGGACAGCGATACCTGCTTCGACACTTTCCCAGGCCTACGATTCGGATGATCTTTCAGGACTGGCCGCCGCAGTCCTGGGTGTGGGAGAAAACACTATGGAGGATGGCTGGGATACCAGGGACACCAAGGCTAAGCTTTCTGCGCTCGAGCGTATGCTTCGGCGCGTAAGGGTCGCCGAGGCTAGAAAACGACTGGCGGGATACCCGTTTTCGATCGGTATCGTGCTTGCGTATCTTACCTTGCTATCTGAACAGCTCCGCACTGTTCGTACAATACTGAACGCGAAGTATTTTGGACTTGCTGATGAAAGGCTCAGGAGTTTTCTATGATGTTTACTATGCCTATGGAATTCCTCAGCGCCGCGATCCTCTCGAAAGATGCCCAAGCTGTTTCCGATGAATTGCTCCGCATAGGATCCTTGGATGCTATGACGGTGAAGTCCGTATCGGGAGCCAGGGCAGGGACGCCCGGGTTAGGCTCGGTGGCGACGGCTGGGAAATCAATCGAGCTAAGCAGAATCTACGATGTCCGTCGCCGTGTGGAAGGCTTTCTGACCTTGGCAAATCCACCGATACAACCTTCTGATCCCGCAGACTTTTCATCAGAGACCCTCCCCGATGTGGATGCAATCGAAAAAAAATTAGGGAAGATTGCTTCTGAAATACAAAGCTTAAGAGATGGGCAAAAGGATTTACAGGATAAACTCCTTAGGCTCGAAGTGCTGCGACGGCAGGCGGAACTCCATGGTCCTAAAGACCAGAGCTTACAGTTACCCTCCAGTGCTTCCTCGGTTCTTGCCTATAGAAGAGGATCCGTACCAGATGAAAATTTCTCTCGCCTCGAGCGAGAACTGGGAGCCTTTGCGGCGGTGACTATTCCTGCACAACAAGGTTCCGAGGGACGTTTACCACTTTTGATTGTTACATTGAAGAGAGATGATAGCCGGGTACAAGGTCTGCTTTCCCGTTTTGGCTGGATGGAAGGAAAGGAAGATACTGCTTCTCTTGGCACGGGTGGCGAGGCCTTGAACGAGATAGATGCCCGCCGACAGCGACTCAAGACACAGCTCGAAGAAAAGGCGCGCCAATTTGATGAGCTTTTTAAAGCTCAAGGACGAATGCTCGGGGATATGTGGGCGTCTTTGCGGGCAGCTGAGCTCTCCTTGAAAATGCGATCGACTTTCGCTAGGACGGATAGTGTATCCCTCTTATCCGGGTGGATCCCTGCGACCGATAGGAGTCGAGTAGAGGAAGGTATACGGCGGGCTAGCGCGGGACGCTGCCACATAGAGTGGCTGGCCGTGGGTCAATCTGCGCCCGATGGCAGCGAGCCTCCTGTGGAGATCAAGAATTTTAAAGCCCTCGCTCCATTCCAGACCTTAGTCACTAATTTTGGCATTCCGCGTTACGGGACGATCGATCCCACAGGATTTGTAGCGATTGCCTACCTTTCGATGTTCGGCTTGATGTTCGGAGACGCGGGCCATGGCTTGGTTTTACTGCTGGTGGGCGCTTTATTGCTGGGGAGAGCCAAGCGCCGGCACTCGGGCGATACCTTAGCCAAGCTGATTATCTATTGCGGAGGGGCAGCAGTTATCGCGGGGCTTCTTTTCGGGTCTTTTTTCGGCAGGCCAATAGTACCAGCGCTCTGGTTCGACTATCACGGCGTTGTGAATGGGGATCCCCGTTCCGGAGGATCGGTGCGGGATATCTACGATATTTTGGGCATTACGATCAAATTCGGTATGGCGGTGCTGATAGCCGGCTTTGTCATAAACTGGATCAATCTCATCAAGAGTCGCCAATGGAAGACGCTCTTATTCGATAAGGCAGGCCTGGCAGGAGGCTGGATTTACCTGGCCGGGGCATGGATGGCCTTTTATTTTGTCGGGCACGCGTACAAGGCATTGCCGCCAGCGGGCTTGCTATTGCCGCTTCTCGGCCTTCCGACGATTCTGTTGGGCCTCAAAGAACCGATTGAATACATGGAAAATCGAAAGCGGGGGGAAGCTAAACCGCTTACTCTTGGGACGATTCTGAACTTCGTGATGGAATGGCTGGTAGGTATACTGGAGGTATATTCGGGGTATCTTGCCAATACTCTGTCCTTCATGCGAGTGGCGGGGCTAGGCATCGCCCATGTGAGCTTGATGACCGCATTTTTTCAGATCGCCGAGATGACGAGTCCCAAGGGAGGGCTCTCTTTTGCAGGCATTCTGATTCTAGTACTGGGGA
>JAVEYV010000372.1:0-2826 GCA_034003305.1 Spirochaetia bacterium
CTGGGCCACCCACAAACAATGATCCTAAAGACTTACTCCTATTGTAGGCTATTACAGTTCCAGCCAAATAGCCAGAACTGTAATAGTAATGTATACCCGCACCGGAGCTAGCAGTATTTTCGATGATTCTGGAATTTACTACAGACAAATATCCACGGTAAACATAAATTGCACCTCCAATTCTGTCGTCCCAAACGGGACCTGGGGAACCAATCCCATGGGTCATATACAAGCCCTGGATCCATACTTCAGAATTGTCAGTTATCTTGAAGCAGCTACCGCTGTGGTTGCCGTCTATCACTGTTTGAGCTATGTAAGTGCTGTCTGAAGTGATAAGTTCCAGGCTACCAATGGTAAGGTGCCGGCCAATAATCTCGATATTCTCAAAGTAGGTCCCCGGATGGATTAGGATGGTATCCTGTTCTGCAGCTGCGTTAACCGCACTTTGGACAGTGGAGTAAGCCTGTGATCCGTCAAGCGCTACTTGGAACATGGTAGCACATAGAGCTATCGGAATCAGTAGTAGAATCGTCAATATAGTTTTCATGTGGTCCTTAGGGAGCAATTTTTGAGCCGAAACAAGATAGGAAAACGATCATGCTTATGTATGTATTGAAGACGTTGATAAAGTCTGTAGCAGCCCGGAGGGCGACACCATTACTGGATATGATCTGACGGAACAGAATGGAATGATCTATCTCACGCGGATTACTCGGATTACACGGATTTAATGATAGAACAGGCTCTCGTCCAAACCAAGTGGTCAAGTAGGTGAACAGAGAACATACTACGCTGAGAGGGCTGCCAAGCTCCGCTTGGCTGAGGCAGAGGAGCCGCCTTCAGCAGCGAGCTCAAGCTCACTGTGGCAAGCAGGAGCTTGCCACCCCAATTCGGCCACCTCCAGATGCCTACCCACTCGAGTTGGAAGGACCATCAAAAACCCCATCAAATCCGCGTAATCCGCGTAATCCGCGTGCCCAAACAAGAGCAACCCGGGGTTCCGCTTCGCTGCACCCCGATCTTCTTGCATCGGTGTAACAGATCATTCGCATCTACATTCTCCGGAGGTGGCACCTTCTTGCCTTCTTGAAGTTGATACGCCTCCCATACACCGGTCGAACACCGGTCATAGGTTTATATGACCGGTGTTCGAGAGGCTAACTACATGCGCATGAACCTGAAGATAGGAAGACGCTACCTGACACGACGTTGCCATGCGAGGATTGGTGGCTAAACACTAAAACAAGTGGAATAACGGCATTCCATAGCCCGGTTGGATTTTTATCCCTCCTCCCGCCTGCACCACGAAGCCGCCCATCTCGTTGCGAAGCAACCCATCTCGCTGCGAAGCAACCCCTCTCGCGCTGAAAGCGCCCATTTCGTGAGGCGAAGCCGAAACCCATTTCGTGCCGAAGGACCTATTTCGTTGCGAAGCAACCCATATCGCGGCGAAGCCGCCCATCTCGTTGCGAAGCAACCCATCTCGCACGAAGTGCCTATTTCGTTGCGAAGCAACCCATCTCGTCCGAAGGACCTATTTCGTTGCGCAGCAACCCATCTCGCACGAAGTGCCTATTTCGTTACGCTTTCTATCGGTATGATGCAGAATCTTCTTACGCATCCGGATGCAATCCGGCGTAATCTCCAGGAGTTCATCATCGCCGATGTATTCCATGGCCTGTTCCAGGGAAAAGACGCGGGGCGGAATCAGTTTGATGGCGTCGTCCTTACCCGCGGCACGGTTATTGGTAAGCTTTTTGCCCTTGCATACATTGATCACGAGGTCTTTATCCTTGCTATGCTGACCGATCACCATGCCGGCGTAAACTTCGGTATTGGGAGAGATGAAAAAGGTGCCTCGCGGTTGAAAGCTATTCAGCGAATAGCCCAGCGCCACACCGGTTTCCATGGCAATCATCGATCCGTGGCTGGAGCCCTGAATCTCACCCTTGTACTCTTCGTAACCCAGGAAGGCCTGGCTGATCACGCCCGTCCCCCGGGTTTCGGTGAGAAATTCATTGCGGAAACCGATCATTCCGCGGGAAGGGACCTTAAATTCGAGCCGGGCATATCCGTCCACAGCCGGGGTCATATAGAGCACTTCACCTTTGCGGCGTCCCATGAGATCGATCACTGTGCCCACGTGTTCCTGCGCCACATCCACCAGGGCCATTTCCATGGGTTCGAGAATTTTGCCATCCTCCTCTTTGTACAGCACTCTGGGCTTGGATATCTGAAATTCGTAACCTTCGCGGCGCATGTTTTCCATCAGGATGGAGAGTTGCAATTCACCCCTGCCTTTCACCAGAAATGTGTCCGCGCTGGAGGTGCGTTCCACCACCAGGGAGACGTTGGTTTGCAGTTCCTTTTGCAGGCGTTCCCAGATCTTGGAAGAAGTTAGCCACTTTCCGCTGCGACCCATGAAAGTGGAATCGTTGATGATGAATTCCACGCTGATGGTGGGTTCATCGATGCTGATGGAGGGCAGGGCGATTGGATTATCCTTGTCGGCAATGGTCTCACCGATGTCGATGCCTTCAATGCCGGCTATCGTGATGATATCTCCGGCGTAGGCTTTCTTGATCTCTTTCCTGGTCAGGCCTTCGTAACTGAAGAGCGCGGTAACTTTGTAGATCTGCTTGTCTCCATTACGCTTCAATAGCGCCACTTCATCCCCGGTTTTGATGCTGCCATGATGGATCTTTCCGGTGGCGAGCTTACCCAGGTAGTTATCATATTCGATGGCAGAGCTGAGCATTTGGAAGGCTTGAGCGCGATCGCCGATGGCGTTGGGCACTTCCGCGATCACCAAATCCAGCAGGGGAT
>JAVEYV010000373.1:0-2806 GCA_034003305.1 Spirochaetia bacterium
GTTGGGGCTCTCGGAAGACGGCAAAAATTATGACATTGCCCTAGCCTGGGAAGTCATTCCCTGAAATTTCAGGATTTGAGCGAGTAGGCGCTGGGAAGGGACTGCAGGCTAAAGTCCGCCCCAAAGGCTTTCTTCAGGGTAGTCAGGTCAAAGGGGCGATCGGTCGGTCCCGAGGCCAGCACCTTTCCTTCGTGCAGGAGGAGCGCCCAATCAGCAACGGAATGGACCAGGCCGATATCGTGGGTCGTAAAGAGTATCGCCCTGCCGCGTTTGGCCAGAAGGGAAAGCTGCAAGGCTACCGAGGCGGCGTGGGCCGGATCCAGGAGCGATGTAGGCTCATCCAGAAGGAGGATCTCGGCCTCCTGGGCCAGGCAGCGGGCGATACGGACAAGCTGGAATTCCCCGCCTGAAAGCGCTGCGGCCCCCCTGTCCTCAAGACCTGCAACACCCACTTCCTCCAGCGCCCTCCGGGCAGCCTCGTAATCTCTTTTTCCGGGAAGCGAAAATGCCGGGATATGCGGGGCCCTTCCGAGAAGCACAAAGTCCAGAACGGAATAGTTGAACGGAAGTCTTTCGATTTGAGGCAGAAAGGCGAGCTTTCGGGCAATTTCCCTGGGAGAAAGCGAGCCGAGCTCCGTTCCTTCAATCCTTACCTTACCCCTGCCGGGCTGGAGCCTGCCGGCCAGAATCGACAGAAGGCTTGTCTTGCCCGCCCCGTTGGCGCCGAGGATCGCGATGATCCTGCCAGCCTCCAGGGAGAGAGAAATTCCTGAAAGCAGCTCTCCCCTCCCAGGCCGGGAAAAGGAAACCGACTCGGCCTCGAGGAGCCTCATCGCAGCAGCTCCATCTTTCTTCTGGTAAGGAGGAGGGCAAAAGCGAAGGCGCCGAGAATCGAGGTCACTATGCCCAGGGGCAATTCTCCGGGAAAGAGCACCCTGGCGATACCGTCGGAAATCAGGACGAAGAGCGCTCCTCCCGCCATGGAGAGGGGGATGGCTGATCGTCCGTCGGCGCCGGTTCGCAGGCGCACCACCTGGGGGACCACCAAGCCGACCCAGGAGACTACCCCGCACACCGCGGTGACCGTGGCGACGCCAACGGCGGCGGCCGCTGCCAGAAGAGCCCGCTCGGTTTCCGACCTCAGGCCGAGAGAATAGCTTACCGAATCGTCCAGGGAAAGGAGGGTTGCCCTCCAACGCAATAGAATAAGGATGACAAGGCTTGCCAAGGCTGGAGGCAGGACAAACTCGAGCCGCTGCCACCTCAGGGGGGAGAGGGAGCCCATGGTCCAGAATCCGATGTCCGGACGCTGGGACAGGGGGTCGGCGGCGTATTTGACAGCTCCGAGAAGGGCTGAAAAAAAGGCTGAAACCGCCAGCCCCGCCAAGAGGAGGCGCAGGACCTGGCCGCCGAAGGTGAAAGCCTTGGAAAGGCTTAGGCTGATCCAGAGGGCAGCCAGGGCAAAGACGAAGGAAAGCCCGGCCACGGCGTATAAGCCGCCGGCCCCCGCGAGTAGGGCCAGGGCTGCGCCGAAGGCCGCTCCCTGGGAAACTCCCAAAAAGCCAGCATCCACCAGGGGGTTGCCGAAAATTGTCTGGAAGACAGCACCCGAGCCGCCGAGCACCGCGCCCAGGACTAGGGCGCCCAAGGCTCGGGGCAGGCGCAGCGACAGCAGCACCCGTACGGCGATCTCGTCCTGCCCGAGGCTGAAGGGGTTTAAAAGGCCTGGGCGCGGGTAGCGGCCCGCCAGGAGATAGAGGCAAAAGCCGGCGGCGAGGGCGCCGCCCATCAGCAGGGGAAATCTAAAACCCTTGCCTGCCCTTGGAGAGTTCATCGATCGAAATCGCCTGAAAGACGGGGCAGAACCGTCTTTGAAAACACCTCAGGCCTCATGGAGTACATAAAGGAAAAGAATTCTCTGGCCGAATCCAGCATTGAGCTTGAAGAATGGGCCTCTGGCCACAGGACGCGGTGCAGCCACTCCAGGCCCAGGATCCAGCGGGCATCGGGCTGGTCCCAGGAATAGAAGTCCTGGGCAAAGCCGACCACACGGCCTTCCTTTACAGCCCTGGTGGCAGCCAGCGCTGGCACCGAGGCCAGTGTTTGGGCCGCGATGCGGGAATCCCTCCGGTAATCCACCACCAGGATCGCTTCGGGATTCCAGGCGGCGATCTGCTCGGCGTTCACGGCAGCCCATCCCGAGCCCGGATTAGCCTCCTTCCAGAGGGCCTCTCCGCCGGCGATCTCCACCAGCCTGGTCTGCATCCAGGAGGCGGGGGGAACATCCCAGGTTCCTTCCTGGGATGAGGAAGCCTGTACTAGAAGGACCCTCGGCACCCTCCCCTGCCTCGGCAGCGCCTCGAGCCAGTCCAGCTTTTTCTGATAGAAGCCCGCGACAGCCTCTGCCCGCGTCTCCATTCCAAACAGGCGGCCCAGGCTGCGGATATCCGTAAAATAATCCTCGGGTGTTTCCAGATTCAAATAGAGCTGGGGAATGCCCAGGGCATCGAGCCCAGAGCCGAGGCTCTTTTTCATGGCGCTTTTGAGTACAACCATGTCGGGCCGTAAGGATGCGTAGGTTTCAACCCCGGCGTTCCTGTCCAGAACAGGCTTTTTCCCATAGTCGGGGTCTATGGCCGAAAGGAAACTCCCCAGCCCCTGATCTGCCCCGGCTATGGCCAGGACCCTTTCGCCGGCGCCGGGAAAGAGGTAGACCGCGTCGGCCACCATGATCACCGCCCGGCCGCCCACAAACAGCCGGTTCTGGGCGGCCGGCGCAGTCAAAAAAAACACCAAAAATAAAAAA
>JAVEYV010000374.1:0-2806 GCA_034003305.1 Spirochaetia bacterium
GATTCGCTGGCGCTGCCCGCCGGAAAAGTTATGCGGATACTGGGATGTCATGCTTGGCTGAAGTCCGACTTTCTGCATCAGTTCTTCGGTAGCCTGTTTTACCTCAACCTTGGATGAAAAGCGTTTGTGGGCGATCATAGGCTCGGATATGGCAGAGCCCACCGAAAGCCGGGGATTCAAGGAGGCATAGGGGTCCTGAAAGACCATCTGTATGTCTGTACGGAACTTTTTTAATGCCTCACCCCGCAACGAGGATACATCCCTTCCCTCGAAGAGCACCTTTCCCGCCGTGGGCTGTTCCAGCTGGATAATCGTCCTGCCGAGCGTCGACTTGCCCGAGCCGGATTCTCCTACAACACCCAGGGTCTCTCCGCGGTAAAGATCCAAGTCCACATCCTCCAGGGCGTGGACAAAGCTGGGGCCTGAGCCGAAAAGCGAGGTTTTGATCGGGAAGTATTTCTTTAAATTTCGCACCTGGAGCATCGTATCCATTTCACTTCTCCCCGAAGTTCCAGCAGGCCACAAAATGGCCTGGGGCTACTTCAGCCAGGGGCGGCGCCTCAGCCTCGCAGCTGGGGCGTTTGTGAGCGCAGCGGGCCGCGAACCTGCATCCTTTTACAAACTTATCGATACTCGGTACGGTGCCAGGAATCGAATACAAATCCCCTTCTCCATGGGAACGTGAAGGGATGGAAGCCATAAGGCCCGCAGTATAGGGATGGGAATGTCGGTTAAAGATGTGGTCGACCGAACCCTTTTCTACAATCTGACCCGCATACATGACCACAGCCTCGTCGCAACTCTCCGCCACTACACCTAAATTATGGGTGATGAGCATCATTGAGCTTCCGCTTTCGTTCACCAGCTGTTTCATGAGTTCCAGAACCTGGGCTTGAATAGTAACGTCCAAGGCGGTTGTCGGTTCGTCGGCGATGAGAAGTTTTGGCTTGCAGGCCACTGCCATGGCGATCATAACGCGCTGCCGCATGCCCCCGGAGAGTTGATGGGGATACTGATCAAAACGCTTGGAGGCATTGGAGATTCCAACATGCTCAAGCAGCTGGTAAACCTCATTGCGGATTTCATCCTTGGACATAGTTGGAAAGTGTATCGCCAGCGATTCGCCGATCTGCCTGCCGACGGTAAAGACCGGGTTCAGGGAGGTCATCGGCTCCTGGAACACCATGCCGATCTCTCTTCCCCGCAGTTTTTCCATCTCGGCTTCGCGTTTATCCAGGAGATTTTCCCCATCGAACATAATTTCGCCGGCCTGGACAACCGCTTCCGGCGGCAGCAGTCTCATGACCGATAAGGAGGTCATGCTCTTGCCGCAGCCCGACTCTCCCACAACCCCCAACACAGCTCCCCGGCGCACCGAAAAGGAGACATTGTCGAGCAGGTTATATATGACGCCTTCGTCCTTGAATCCCATACTGTAGCCTTTGAACTCCAGCAAGGACTCGCCTGTTATTTTCACCTAGGCCTCCTAGACCGCATGACAAAGGTCGGCGCATGAGCCAAAATTAAAAATCTGCCGCATACGATGCGATTGTATGGTTGCACTACAATCATACCATAATAGTATTGGGGGGCAATAATATCAACCTAGACCGGCCTCGTCAAGCGATATACAGCATATTTGGATATTTATTTGCAGATATGAGCAATAATGCCTTAAAATTGGATGCTATTGCATTTATATACAAAAATCACATTCTGGTTTTGTGGTCGGGTCGAATAATTCCTTGCGCGTATGGCATCCAGTATTCGCCGGATTAAGGACACGGCACTCGTAGGATTGATTCCTTGCGCGCATGGCATCCAGGAGGATAAAAGATAATTGAAATCCTGCCGTTCCCGGCGATTCTTGCGGTTCGTGCGAGCTCCTGTTATCCTGTCCGGGTGGAAATACCATTACGGCTTAAAAAAGACCCCTCGGGGCGGCTTGTCTACAGCATACCTCTCTGGTACAGGATCATCACCGCCCTCATGTTAGCAGCCATCATAGTAGCGCTGATCTCCTCGGGCGGGACTCCCAGCATCGTGGCCTGGATTATCCTGATTCTTCTTGTTCTTGGGCTTCTGTATGAAGAGCGCTGGATCGCCGATACAAAGGCAAAACGATTCCTTCACTCCGGCGGGATTTGGCCTTTAGTTAAAACGACGAGCCTCGATTTTTCCGAGCTGGAGGGGTTTCGTCTTTCGGCCTTCGCCCGGGGCACTGTCCAGGGTTCGGCGGACGAGAAAGCAGAGGAAGCCAGGGCTTATGCCATAATGGAGGGAAGGGACAGGCCGGATCCTGCAGTCAAATCCTTTCTGGGCATGGGGCATAAAAAACCCTACATTCATCTCATTGCGTATACCAAAGATAACAATGCGTACCTTATGGACAGCCTCCCCGCGCGCAAAGCTTCCAGGCTGAAAAAAGCCGGAGCGGCCTTTGCCGAAGCCTGCGAAACCACGTTTGGCAACGGAGAAAGAACGGAAGACTAGCCGCCCTGAACCGGGCGGAATTCTCAACAAGCCAGCATGTCAAACCTGCGCGCCGCTGCCTGTAAACGCAGCCTTGCGTCGATGGGTTTTAGCTCACTCCGGCTTGTGGTAGAGGAAGCAGGCCACCTGATGGCCGTCCTCGGTTTCCTTGAGCTTCGGCCGCTGGGCTTTGCAGACATCCATGCGCTTGGAGCAACGGTCGTAGAAGTAGCAGCCGGGCCTTTGCTTGTCCGGCGAAGGAACGTCGCCGGTGAGGATGATGCGCCTGCGCTGAGCCTCGACCTTGGGGTCTGGAATGGGCGCAGCGGACAAG
>JAVEYV010000375.1:0-2794 GCA_034003305.1 Spirochaetia bacterium
CCACATCGCCCCGGCGGGACATGAAGTCGGCGCCCACACGCATGTAGGCCAGGAAGAAGGCCGAGACGGGCACGAACTTGGGGTTTTTTCGGGCCAGCATGGCCACGATTACCCCGTCCCAGGCATAGGAGGGGTTCATCTGCCAGATAAAGGCGCGGTACAGGCCTGCCATTTCCACCGCGCCGCCTATGCCGCCGATGAAGCCGGACACAAAGTGGGCGAAGATGGCCACCGAGGCTACCGGAATGCCGGCATAGGCGGCGAACTTGGGATTGGCCCCCGTGATGCGGATCTGATAGCCCCACTTGGTCCTGAAGAGGAAAATCGACACCAGCGCCACAAAAACCGCGGCGATGATAAAGCCGGCGTGGAGCTGGGTGTTCTCCACCAGCTTGGGAAGGGCAAAGGTCTTCTGAAAGGGCATGGAGGCCAGGATCGTCTGGTTTCTGTCCCTCAGGAAGTAGAGGATGACAAAGCTGCCGAAGAAGTAGAACACGTAGTTGAACATCAGGGAGGAGACCAGCTCGTTGGCCCGCCACTTGATCTTGAGAATGGCCGGCAGGGTGCCAATGAGGCCTCCTGCAAGACCTGCGGCCAGCATGGCTACCACAGGATGCCAGCCTGCGGGCAGGGCGAGCCGTACCCCAATCGCCGTGGCCACGATTGCCCCGGTGTAGAAGCTGGAATCCACGATGAGGCTCATGTACTTGAGCTGGTAGATTATGCAGAGGGCCAGGCCGGTAAAGGTGATGGGGACCATGGCGACCAGCAGATAGTAGAAATTGTAGGTTCTCAGGAATGGCCCGAGAAGAAAGTTCTTCGTGGATGTAACAGGGTCCTTCGACACGATAAAGATCAGACCCACTCCCATGAGAATCGAGAAGATGGCCGCCAGAAGGGTGATAACCGCCGGCTCAAGCTTATCCCGGTCGGTAAAGAAGAGTTTTACCGCGGCAAAAGGTCCGGGGCGTCTGGTTTTTATGTTATTCATGGAGCACCTTCTCGATTTCTTCAGGGTTCTGCTTCTTCAAGCCCAGCATGTAGAGCCCGAGCTCCTTGTCCGTGGTGGCCGAGGCATCGTCGAAATAGGCCACTATCTTGCCGGAATTCATCACCACCAGGCTGTCGGACATGGACATGACTTCCTGCAGGTCGGAAGATACCAGAAGCACTGCCTTGCCCTGGTCCCGCATCTCAATGATGCGCCGGTGTATGAACTCTATGGCACCCACATCAACGCCCCGGGTGGGCTGGGCTATGATGAGAATGTCGGCATCGGCGGTAAATTCCCTGCCTATGACAACCTTCTGCATGTTGCCGCCTGAAAGGCTGGAAACAGTCTGTTTGGCCGATTTGCAGCGGATATCGAAGGTGCTGACGATTTCAGCCGCGGCCTGGGCCATGGCGGAGCGTTTTAAAAATCCCGCCTTTCCCTTGTATTCCGGGTGGAAATACCTGTCCGCCATGAGATTGTCTTCGATGCTGGCGGGTAGGGCCGTGCCCACGGTCATCCTGTCTTCGGCGATGTGAGCCACCCCGGCTTTTCGCAGAGCCCCCGGCTTTTGGTTGGTCAGGTTCTTCCCCTTCACGAACACCGAACCCGAGAGGGTGCGGGCCGACCCCGTGAGGATGCGCACCAGCTCGGACTGGCCATTGCCGTCCACTCCTACGACGCCCAGGATTTCGCCCTTGCGCAGGGCCAAGGACACATGATCCAGGGCGGGGATGCCGAAGTCGTCGATGTAGGAGAGGTCCTTGGCGACCAGCACCTTTTCCCCTGCCTTGGCCCTATCCTTGGTCACCGAGAGCAGGACCTCCCGGCCGACCATTTCGTTGGAGATAGTCTGACGGTCGACGTCGGCGACATTGTGGGTGCCGATCATCTTGCCGTCCCGCATTACGCTCACCCTGTCGCAGAACTTGAAGATTTCGTTCAGCTTGTGACTGATGAAAATGATGGTGTGCCCATGGGAGCGGAGGACCTGCAGCTCAACGAAGAGTTCGTCAGTCTCCTGAGGGGTGAGGACAGCGGTGGGCTCGTCAAGGATGAGGATCTTCGCGCCCCTGTAGAGGGCTTTCAGGATTTCCAATTTCTGTCGCATAGAAACGGAGACATCCACCACCCTCGCCCGGGCGATAACCTTGAGGTTGTATTTTTTGCTCAGTTCTTCGGTAATGGCTACGGCTTTTTCCAAATCGAAGAACTTGCTTTTGCCTTTGGAAGGTTCCTGGCCGAGGACTAGGTTTTCAGCCAGGCTCAAGGATGGAACGAGCATGAAATGCTGATGGACCATTCCAATCCCCGCGGCGATGGCGTCCTGGGAGGACGAAAAGCTTACGGGCTTGCCCTCGAGGTAGATGGTCCCCGAACTGGGGGCTTCTTCGCCGTAGAGCAGTTTCATCAGGGTAGACTTGCCGGCGCCGTTTTCTCCCACCAGCCCCAGGATTTCTCCCTTGGCAAGGGCGAAGTCCACCTGTTTGTTCGCAAGGGTTCCATTGGGATAGACCTTGCTCAGGCGTTCTGTTCGAAGCAGATATTCCACCTCATCCTCCCCGGAATGTTGTTGGTATACGTATGTCGCATTACAGAAGGTGCCCACGCCCCTGGGCAGGGACCGTGGGCACCGCGGTGATTACAAAGTTCAGGCTTAGGCAAAGCCGCAAGGCCGGGGCGAAGGTCGTCCGACCTTCGCCCCGGCCCGCCTGTTGAAACCTTATTTCTTGGCAGCGTTCACGGAATCGCGGAGCTTGTTGATCTCATCGGCACTCATGGTAAAGGCCGAGGGTATCTTCA
>JAVEYV010000376.1:0-2793 GCA_034003305.1 Spirochaetia bacterium
GGCCGGTACAATACAAGGCCTTGCCTTCCGCGCTTTCAGTTCATCGACAATAGTCCGTACTATTGCGCCCAGATTGCTGATACCCCGGGAACCTACGGCGATCGCGATTCCCGAACCGGGTTTTACCGTACTGAAATACTCCCCGACCCGGAGTTTTGCTTTTAGAGCGGCTTCAATTTCATCGAGACGCGGACGAGGGAATTCCTGGGCGACAACCGCCATCTTAGGCAGAGGAACTCCTTCCAGCAGACGATTGATCACATCCACGGATCAGGCCTTTCCTTCCAGGTCGAAGTACGAAACCGCGTTGTTGTAGCAAATGTCCTGCACAATAGATCCTATGTGCTTATAGTCTCTGGGCAGCTCGCCTTCCTCGATCCATTTGCCCAAGAGGTTGCACATTATCCTCCGGAAATACTCATGCCGTATAAAAGAGAATACGCTTCTGGAATCGGTGAGCATGCCGATGAACAGCGAGAGCATGCCCATGTTGGCCAGGGAGATCATGTGCCGTTCCATGCCGTCCTTCTGATCGTTGAACCACCACGCGGCTCCAAACTGCATTTTCCCGCGAATGGGCTGATCCTGGAAGTTGCCCGTCATCGTGGCAAGCACATCGTTATGGTTCTGGTTCAGGGAGAACAACACGGTTTTGGGAAGTTCATCGCTTCTGTCCAGAATATCCAAAAACCTCGCCAGGGGAACGGAAATTGTTTGGTCGCCAATAGAATTGAATCCCGATTCCGGCCCGTGGATCTTGAATTTCCTGGTGTTGTTGTTCCGCTGGGCGCACATGTGGAGCTGCATCACCCAGCCCCTGCGCTTGTTCATTCTGCCCACTTCGGCGAGCACCGCTGTCTTGAAGCGGAGGATGTCCAGGTCGCTCAGGGTTTCTCCGCGGAAGAGCGTGGAGAAAATCTTTTCCACTTCATCCTTGGAGCATTCCTCGGCAAAGGGGAAAACCAAGGCATGATCGGTAGCCCTGGCTCCCTGTTCATGGAAATAGGCATGCCGCACATCCAGTGCACGAATGAAGCTTTCGAAGGAATTTATCGCGATTCCCGAGGCCTTTTCCAGCTTCTGCCGGTAGGCGTTCCAGTCGGCGGGAATCGCCACGTCCATGGCCTTGTCTGGCCTGAAGGTGGGAACCACCTTAAAGGATCTTCCGCTGGCGCGAATCGCCCTGTGGTATTCCAGGGAATCTATCGGATCGTCGGTAGTGCACATGACCTTGACGTTCATCCGCTCGATAATCGAGCACACTGAAAACTCATCCTTTTTGAGCAGTACTTCCGTTTCGTCCCATATCCCTTTGGCCGTCTGGGGAGTAAATAGCCTGTCATCGATGCCGAATGGATTCTGCAATTCCATGTGTGTCCAATGGTACATGCAATTGCCGATGGTATAGGGCACGGTTTTTGCCCAGGCTGAGTATTTTTCATAATCGGAGGCATTGCCTGTGATGAATTTTTCATCGATGCCCAGGGCCCGCATCAGACGGAACTTGTAATGATCCCCGTCGAACCAGATTTTAGTGAGGTTCTCAAACTTCATGTTCCCGGCGATCTGCCTGGGGACGAGGTGATTATGATAGTCGAAAATGGGCATTCCCTTTGCGTAGTCATGGTACAGTACCCTTCCCGCCTCATTATTGATCAGAAAGTTTTCTGTAAGGAAACTCTTCATCTCGGGTGCTCCTTTCAAGAGTGGTTCCGGTCGATCAGATCACCGGCACTGTCAAACTCCATCGCTGCGGGAGCTTGGAGTATTTCCATATCCTTCCTCGTTCGCACCAGGTCCAGCATATTCTCTGAAACAAGAATCTCCTCCATGCAGAGGGTGTTTCTGATCCGTACTAGCCTGGCTTCCTCGTAGGTTTTTGTATTGCAGGTTTTTATGCAGGCCTGGATAGCCTGCTTCTCGTTTTTAAGGGTCATGGGGATTTTAATGCCTTCGGTGAAGGTGGATGTCAAGGTATTGGGATAGGTCTGTTCCGCATCGAATTTGTCCACAGCCCGTCGGGTGGTAAAATCCACCATTCCCAACCCGCCTCCATAGCCGTTGGATTTTTCGGTTATATCCAGAATGGCCACCTTGCCGATCTTGGGTCCGCCCTTTATATACGGCGAGCTGTATCGGCCAACGATGGTGGTGTCGAAACCGGCGCCGCTTATCTCCTTACCTATTTCATCGATAATGAGCACATCGAAGGAATCCAGGATGAAGCGGGCGGCGAGTTGCCTGGAATATTGCAGGAGTTCCGGTTCCAGGGATTTTATTTGTTCAGGCTTCAGCACCTCCACGGCGGCTGTCTCGTGGAAAGCGTTTTCGACCACTGCAATCGCGGCGCAGAGTTTTATTTTCCTGATAGCCTCGAAACCTATATCCTCGATATATTCGCCCATCCTCTCAGCGCCCAGGTTGTGCACCAATTCGGCTTGGCGCTGCTTGCCCAAACCGATGGCGGCCATCTTTACCAAGCCGCTCTCGTAGGTTGCCCTGAAGGCAGGATGGGCTTTTACCCTGTTCAGGATTATTATTCCGTCGGCTCCGAGCGCCTCTTCATCGATATACACAGGAAGGCCGAACTTCGGACTTCTGGAAATTTCCCTTACCTTCATGGAAGAGCGAATAGGTACGCCGGCACTGGCCTCGGTCACGCCAAGATGAGCCAATAGATCCTTTTGGCCTTCAGCGGTCGCGCCTCCATGGCTGCCCATGGCGGGCACGATAAAAGGCTTGAGCTTATGATCTTTTAAGATATCGCATACCGCCCGCACCAGTTCCGGCAGC
>JAVEYV010000377.1:0-2775 GCA_034003305.1 Spirochaetia bacterium
GGGCTGATACCCCCCTTCCTATGAAGGTACCGGTGCGTTTTAATAGTTCATCCAGCGGCCTCTGTATGCCGTCGTAAATGGAACCCAGCAAGCCAGGCCCCAATTCCAGGGACATGGGCATGCCGCTTCCATACGTGGGCTCTCCTGGAGCGAGGCCGGTAGCATCCTCGTAGACTTGGACCAGGGCTTCCTCGCCTTTTAGCTTAATAACTTCGCCCACCAGTAGATCGTGCCCCACATGAACGAGCTCAAGCATACGCGCATCGCGAACGCCCCGCAGAATGATCACCGGGCCGTTAACCCTCTGAACCTGGCCGATTATGCGTTCATTCATGACTGTGCCGCCCCCTGATCACCAGAATCGGATATGGCCGACTCGAGCGCCTCCCTGACAAGCCCTCTCATGGCTTTCTCAGCCCTGGCCAGCCTGGCGGGTGCGCTGTTGTCGTAACGCAGCCTTCCGCTTTCCGACTCCAGAAGAAGCCCTTGACGATCTGAAAGCGGCTCTTTCGAAAGACTGAGATGTATAGACCGACCCGAAAGCTCGAAAACGCGCTGTTCGACTTGTGCTAAAAACTCGGCATTCAAATATCCCGCCTCAGGCTCCGAGGCACGTATCTCGGCCTCGGAGCTGCCGATCCCGATCGCCGCCTCACAGGCCCAAGCGAATATCCTATCCCCATAGTCAGGCAATTCCCTGGCTTTCTCGTACTCGATGGCTGCCAGATCCAAGACATGGCGCATGAAAAGCTCCTCCGACTCGAGTTCGAGCTTTCTTGTCTCTGTTGTAAGGCGCGCTTCATAGATTGCCTTGATGGATGATGAACGGGTGGAGATTGCTTTTACAGTTTCAGCCTCGATCTCCGCGACCTTTTGGGCGGTTTTCTCGAGTTTTATCGAAGCATATTCCGCCGCTTGGGATTCCAAAGTCTGTATCTTTTCATCAGCATCGGACATGATACCTTCTAAAAGCAGGCTCAGATCCGGACCCGGGGAGGGTGTGTTTGCCTTTTTATTCATACCGATATCCCTATTGCGGCATTAGCCAGCTCGCGTATTCCCGGTCGCCCCGGGGCTGAGCCCGTTCTGTCAGGAATTTCCACTATAAGGGGAAAGCGTACTGAAAACATGTACGCGTCTACCTCGGCTCGTATGAGATCGGCGCAGTGCTCGGTCATTATGATGATTCCGACATCCGGAGCTGACAGGGCTTCGCGTAGAGCTGCTTGGGCATCGTCCACATTTTTTGCGATCCTTCCGGCTACCCCCGCCATTCCAAATCCGAGAACCGTTTCCTCATCTCCTATAGCGAAATACACCATTAGCGAGTATCCCTTACACCCTGCCCAGAATCATGAGGGCAGTGATAAAGCCGAATACCACTAGACCCTCCGCCAGGGCTACAAAGATCAAGGCTTGGCTTGCTATCTCGGGCTTTTCTCCAATGGCGCCCATGGCCGCCGAACCCACGTTGCCTATGGCAATACCTGCGCCAATGGCCCCCAGGCCGAAGGCGGCGGCCGCGGCTATCAGCCCGTACTTCTGAACCTCCGCCCTAGCCTGCGCCGCGGCCGCCGACTCAAGGCTCGCCTGCGTCTGAGTCGTCTGGCTTGCAGTTTGCTGCCCCACGCTCTGATCGGCACTCTGGCCAAACACGTTTCCTGCCGCCGCTAGCGCCAACGCGACAGCCAGCAGAATGGTAAGGGACCCGATGCTTATCGCCCTCGCTTTAAACGCACGTTTCTCACTCATATGATTCTCCTCTCCCATGATAGACTTACACGCCGCGAGCCGAACTTCATTCAGCGCTCCTGAAAGAAATCGGCTTATAGGCCCGACCCGTTCCATTAAAATATCTGGAGAAAAATTCGTAATAGTTGAGACGCAAGGCCTGGATACCCGCCGACAAACCCTCTAGGGCAATCACTAAAACATTCCCCAGTACTAGAATCAGAATGCCTGCAAAAGAGAGCCCTCCCTTGGGACTCGTCATCTCGGCGATCTGAAAAAATGCGGTCATCAAGCTCACATGGGCGATGCCTAGCCCCGCCACTCGCATAAAGGACAGAGTATTGGCCAGATACCCCGAATAGACCTCCAGTGTACCCACCATCCACTCCATCACGAAGTTCAGAATCGTCCCAAGAGTAAGCGGTTTAGCTTCCCCCCGCTTTCGATTTTCCATGTATTCAATCGGTTCTTTGAGGCCCAACAGAATCGTCGGAATGCCGAGAAGCGGCAATAGCAAGACCGCTGGCGGCAATGCCTTGTACGCGTGCCCGACGAAATAAAAAGCCATCCATGCCCCGGCCAGGTAAATCCAGCCTCCTGCCAGGCCTGCCTTATCGAATAAGAGCGTTTTCCATCGGCGGTTCTTGATGAGATTGATCCAGTTTATGATAAAGCCGGTTATCAGCACCGCCATGCCGAATTTGATCGTAATGCCCAGAATGTCGTAGATATCCCGTACCGATCCTCCGGAACGGGGATCCCCATTCACAACGCCGTGGTAGTCGAACCAGATCGCCGGCACTATTGGCCTGCCGAAAAAAGACCCGAATAGAAGCCCCGCGACTATGGCAGCCCCTCCGCAATAGAGAATCAGCTTGGCTAAAGTATCGCCCGAATGCCGGCGCTTGGCTCTCCCCAGCAATAAAGCGCCCACTAGCAGCAAAACCAAGCCATGGCCCGCGTCTCCGAACATCAAGCCGAACATCGAAAGGTAGGCAATCGCTACAAATCCTGTGGGATCGATCGTCCCGTAACGCGGAATGC
>JAVEYV010000378.1:0-2768 GCA_034003305.1 Spirochaetia bacterium
TCCGGCTCGGCAGCTCTGAAGCCCAGGACACCAGCCTGGAAAGTTCGGCTGCGCTACGGGGAGTAACCGCCAATTTGGGAATTTCGTCATCCTCCTGGATCAGCGTTTCGTAGGCCGCATCCAGGTCTTCAGGCATACCGTCGGTGTAATGGGCAGAGCGGATTATCCGGGTGCCGAAGGTGCGGCAGGCATCCTCTATGGTTGTCATGTGAAAATCGCTTTCAAGATCCGCATAGGCAAAATTTGCCCTGGCATCGGAGCTGGCAAAGGAAAGCGCCTTGGCGATCATGACCAGCCTTACTCCTTCGCCGTCGACAAAACAGCCGCCATCGCTTCTTCTCCGTACCGTGAGTATGCAGGGAAGACCGGCTTTTTCAGGAAAAGAGCGGAGTAAAAATTTTTCCGAAGGATCCAGACAGTCTGCCCTGAGCTCTACAAGGTCTACATAAGGCCTATGCTCATCCAGGGCGGCGAGGTTTGCGGCCAGGGTTCTGCCTGTTAAACAAAGACAGACAGGAAAAGAATCGGAGATCATGAGACTATTCTATCCTATGGCTGCCGCCGTAGGCTATCCTCAAGAAAGCAAAGAGGCTTCGGGGCGCTTGTCCCAAATCCTTCTTTATTGCACAATAGGATAACTTTTCTTCATTCTGCAAGGAGAACTTCGTGCCAACTGATCCAGAGCCGAACAAACTGCCCGAGGAAGCACTCATTGCCTTCCTTGACGGCATACGCGCCGAACTTTCAAACCCTTCCGATCCTGTCATGCTCAACCAGGTCAGGTCCTTTTTTAGAAAACACATTCCCCTGCACCTGCGCTCCTACGCCGCCGCTCTTTTAATCCTTAGAGCCGCTGGCATGTCCAGCGGCCAGGCCGGAAAGGCAAGCCCCAAGACCAGGCCGCTGGAGCGAACGAAAAAGACCGCACCAGCCCGAAGGCAGGATGACAAGGCTTCCAGACAGGAGGATCCTGCACGCAAATCCGGGGAAGGGTTGTTTAAGCAGGGTTCCAGCCCCGCAGAGCCCCGATCCAGACCCGAAGGCATGGTGCCCCTCTTTGTTTCCATGGGCAAGCGCCAGCGCCTGCGACCCCAGGAATTGCGCGTCCTTATCGCCGAGAAGACAGGCCTGACTCAAGAAGAATTGGGCAGGGTCCATCTCTTTGACAATTACTCCTTTATCGATGTCCCCGAAGCGAACGCCGAAAAGATTGTACTCGCCTGCGAAGGAATCACGATAAAAAATCGGCCCTTGGAAATAAAACCCGCAAAAAAGAAAAACGAGGGCGTCAAGGACAGCGAAGCGTGAGCGTGCGGATTGAGTCTATCCATGTTGGCCCGCTGGGCGAGAACGTTTACGCGGTACAGTCCGGCGAAACAGCCTTTCTCATCGATCCGGGCGATGAGGCTGAGCGGATTCTGAACTTTTTACAGGACATTGAAATATCCCCCCAGCTCATCGTGCTGACCCACGGCCACCTGGACCATAGTTCCGGATTGCCGAAGCTCCTTGATCAATGGCGGGGAAGGCTTCCGCGCATCGCAATCCATGGCCTGGACGCCCCTTACCTCGGCACCGCGGGCGAAGCCACCAACCGAAAACTTTTCGAAGGACTCAAGGCAATGCCCTATTTCCGCTATGCCTGGAAGAACCTGCCCGAGCCGGATATGCTTCTCGCCGAAGGCGATACTATTCCGGGAAGTGATTATACCGTTCTGCACACCCCCGGCCACAGCGCCGGATCTATCTGCCTTTTCAGCCCCAGCGATTTAATTCTACTCTCAGGCGACACTCTGTTCAGGGACGGCATGGGCAGAACCGACGGGCCGGATTCAGATTACCGGGCCTTGCGCGAAAGCCTCCAAAGACTCTCCACGCTCCCCCCCGAGACCAAGGTCTATCCTGGCCATGGAGAGGCAACGACTATCGGCAGAGAATTCGGCGGCTGAACGAGCTCCTGATAACAAAGCCCCTTTATGAGGAACCGAAGAGTGAAGCGATTATTTTCAATACTATGCGCCATTTTCTTGTTTTCAGCCTGCAGCCCTAAGGCTCAGAGCGAAGCCTCGCGCAGCGATTTTGTCCTCGGCACCGTCTGCTCAGTCCGACTCCTCGAGGGAGGATCGAACGCTACCCTCCAGGCAATTTTCAATCGCCTTAGCCAGATCGAAGACCGGATGAGCGCCAATAAAGAGGATACCCAAATCGCCGCGATCAATCTGGCGGCGGGCAAGGAACCTGTGAAAGTCACGGAGGACACGCTTGAGGTTATCCAGAAGGCTCTTGAGTTCGCCCGTCTCACCGGCGGAGTCTTCGATCCCAGCGTAGGCCCCCTGGTCAAGCTCTGGAATATCGGCACCGAGTATGCGAAGGTTCCCGCCGGCAGTGCAATCCGGGAAAAAATCGCCCTTATCAACTATGAAGATATTGAACTGGACACGGCCAATAAAAAGGTCTTTCTGCGAAAACCCGGAATGGGCCTCGACCTGGGGGCTATCGCCAAGGGCTACGCCGCGGATGAGATTTCTAAAATACTCGCCTCCCACAGGGTAAAGGCCGCCGTTGTCGATCTGGGCGGCAACGTGCTGGTCTACGGCCAAAAAAAGGACGGTTCCCCCTGGCGTGTCGGAGTACAGGACCCGGCCTCTGATCGGGGCGATTACCTCGGCCTGGTGAGCGGGAAGGCTATGACCGTGGTTACCTCCGGCATCTATGAGCGCTTTTTTATTGAACAAGGCCTTCGTTACCATCACATTTTGGACACGAAA
>JAVEYV010000379.1:0-2767 GCA_034003305.1 Spirochaetia bacterium
ACACCCCTGAGGATTACGAATTGAAGGTGTATAACCTGAAGGGAGAATGCGTGTATAAACGCTGCGGATACGCCAA
The DNA here is from genome assembly GCA_034003305.1 of Spirochaetia bacterium. GTDB lineage: Bacteria > Spirochaetota > Spirochaetia > Treponematales > Rectinemataceae > UBA2256. The sequence continues at coordinate 77 of JAVEYV010000379.1, forward strand.
AGGCAGCTTGACCCTGGATTGGGACGGGCGCGACGCGCGTGGAGCCAGACTGGGTTCAGGAATATATCTGTTGTCCCTGCAAACAGGGGATCAGCGTACATCCCGCAAGGTGATCCTGTATTAGTCACTTCAGTAACTGATGCCCTGTAACCGATGATGTGGTAAACAGTTGTCGCTTTACCAGATAGTAGACCTGTCGCTCATGTATGGTCCCCTTTTGACGGCGTTAGTCACTTTCGGATCAAGACCTAATCAAGCCTTAACAATTAAGGCTTGATAGAGGTGTGATTACCGCCTGATCAAGAGCCTGAAGGGGGCAGCCTGCGGATGAGTGCAGGGGAAACACGAAGATTAAAAAGCGGGGGAGCTACTATCCCCCGCGTCTTCATTGGGTATAAAACAATCCCGGATTATTGATGAAGACTACCGCGCAGTTTCCAATGACGATGAACTCGCTATCGGGGAAGTCGCTGAAGCTATCCACCTGGCTTAGTTCCTGGGTATTGCCGGAAGAATCCCTGTAAAACACTCTCAGAGGCTGTCCGGGGGCAAAATCCGGTACGGGAAGGTACAGGTATGGCCAGGCCTCGATCGTTTGCTCAAAGAAGTCTGGCTGCAGGGGGTTCTGCTGCGGGTCGGTGATCCCAAGCCGGTATGCCGAACGGGAATCGGTGCCTCCGGGGATGCTATCAAGGTGTTCCAACTTGACTATGCTGCCTGCCGCTATGCTGCTGCCAATCTGCTCTTCCGGCATATATACCTGGGCCTGGTACAGTGACAGATGGCCATCCTGACCTGCACTGAGGCTGATCTGAGCAGCGTCATGTGGATTCATGTCCTTTACTATGGCATACTGGGCATCATAGGGCAAAGAGAAGGCATAGTGCCCGTCGCTATTGAGGAAATGCCAGCCATCGGCAGCATCGCCCTCGGGATAGCTGTAGACGCGGTAATGCTCCTCATTGGAGACCGAGATCAGGAGATCCTGGCTGCGGGATTGGTGCTTGATGCGGATGTAGGGGCTGAAACTCTGATAAAATGAGGCGTTATTCAGCATGTCAAAACTGAAAGCGGGGCTGAGGTAGCTAAGATCATACTGATCCTGCAGCACCTGATAGGGGTCGTTCAGAGCTGAGCTGGTCACGATGCGTAATGTGCTTTGAGGCATTGCATTAGCGGAGTTTAGATACACCTCTATATCGAAGTCGTCAAAGATCATTTTGGGGAACATGGCCAGATCGCGAGTGTCGCCAATGGCGGCAAGCTCTTCAGCGTCGATCAGGTAGCCCGCGTAGGCGGGAGAGATGCTCAGGATTCCGCCGGCATGCAGGAATGTATTATGCTGCAGGGAGTCGCTCTTATTGTAACGGATAAACTTCGGATAGTCAGCTTGTACGGAGTGATTGATAAGGGATTGGGGATTGCCGCTGACAGCGGTTTGCAGGAAGAGATTCTGTGGTAAAGCGTCCGCGCTGCCGCCGATGGTCGAGATCTTCATAATGGTCTCGGTGCCGGTCAGGGTATAGGGTTGCCCGCTAATCCAGGGATGAGCACCGTGCCCACCCTGATTGTATTCCAGAATCACGGTATTGCAAGGAGGATTGGCATCCAGGTAACTGACGGTGGTTCTTCCCATCTGCAAATAAAGCTCATCCTTCAGGCAGGGGATTCGGTTGGCACCGTTGTTCTCGTAGATATCAGCAAAGAGATATCTGCCGGAAGCGCTGATCCCGCTATAGACAAAGGAATCGTTCACCGAGAAGTGAGACGCGTCATAGGCATTGGCGAAGCTTTTGTAGCTGAAGATATCCCGCGAGCCATCGCGATAGACGCGCATCAGACGGTTATTGGAGGGATTTGAGGACTCTGTGTAAAAGCCAAATTCCAGCCATCCGTCATCAGGCAGACTTTGCAGAATCTGCTCGCCGTCTAAGAACAGGACTTCATAGGATTCAAGTTTGCCGTTATAGTTGTAGGGTTTATTGGTAAAGTAATCCTGCATGATATCGGGTATGGGGGGATTGGCGCTGATCTGCAGCTCGATCCCGGGCTCATTCAGATCCTTCAGATCCAGCCACATATCCTGCAGATAGATCTGGCGGTAGCTGCCGTCCAGGCTCAGGCGCAGATTGTCCTGCCCGCTAAGAGGCTGAAGCAGAGCATAGTTGCCGCTGCCGTTCACAAAGCTGATCAGGGTGTCACCTTCAAAAAGCCAGGTGTCTTCAGCGGATTCCCAGGTGTCGATCCGCTGTTCCTGCAGCTTCAGCCATTTGGTATCGAAGCTCTTTCGTGCCCTCGATGTGTAGTGGATAATGGGGGGATTGCTGCTGGTTCCGGCGTTTTGGGTTGTAATCTGTAACACTTTGCTGAGCATGGCAAAGCCGGGAAACACCCCTTGTACGATTTGCAGTTGGGAAGGGCCAAACTCGTTCTTCAATTGGACCACTGTTTCGCCCATTTCGGCAGAGTACCCCACAGGGAAGAACATCCTGAGCGTGGCATCCGCATCCTTCAGCAAGCCCTGTATGCTACTCTCGGAGTGCCCGATACGCAGTTCATTGGAACCCGCAAGCTTTGCCAGGGCGAAATCCCCGGTGGCGTCAATGTTGAAGAATGCCCGTTTCTTACCGTAGGGATAGATATCCACGCCTTGTGCATCCAGCAGGGATTCGTATGAAACGAGGTCCGCCC
>JAVEYV010000380.1:0-2748 GCA_034003305.1 Spirochaetia bacterium
GGGCCTCCTTCGAGTACAATTTTCATCACCTCGGGAACTCTGAACCAGAGCGATCCGTTCAGCAGAATCAGCGCCATATCGGTGGCGCCTACTCCGGTGCCGAAGACTCCCAGAGCTCCCAGGGTTGTGGTGTGGGAATCGGTTTCAACGACTATTGATCCCGGGGCGACCAGACCGTCCTCTATGAGGACCTGGTGGCAAACCCCCCGGCCAACATCGAAAAGCTTACCGATCCCCTGGGTAGCGCAGAATTCCCGCATGGCCCTATGGTTGTCCGCAGCCTTGATCGTCGGGGCAGGGGCATAGTGATCGAAGACGAAGGTTGTGGCTTCGGGCTTCTTCACCTTCGTTCCGCCGAGCTGGTAGAACGAAGTGATTACCTGGAGGTAGAGATCATTCACTTCCGCCATATCGACAGTAGCGGTGACTATCTCGCCGGTGGATACGCTTTTTTTCCCGGCCGCCTGGGCCAGAATCTTTTCAATCGCGTGCATAGCAAGTACTCAGCAATAAACATGCCAACCAAGACTTTGCCGCCTGATCGATTGCCCTGCCCCGATCTTGTTTTACAATAGAGAGATGGAAACACGCCTATTTGCCCTGTTTAAAGAAGAGCCGGGAAGGAGTGGCTTGATGCGTTGCAAATGTTGCAATGTTGCGCAACTAATGCAACATCGCATCGCCGGAAAGTCCCAGCTTTTTCATCCTCCGCCAGAGGGTTGTGCGGTGTATTCCCAGACGCTTCGCCGCTTTTTCCAGAGTTTTTTCTTCCTCGATTATTCTCTTGAGTTCCAAGCCCTTGGAGGTCGGGGCATTGTCCAGTGAATCTCTTTCCCGGGTTTTTTTATCCTGGCGGATGATAAGCCCCGAGTCCAGAAGGGCAAGGGCAAACGCAGCATCGATTTCCTCAGTCTCGCAGATCGCCGCGATTCTATCGCAAAAATTCTTGAGCTCCCGGACATTGCCCGGCCAGGGATAGTCATGAAAGAGCTCGGCGCAGCCTGGTCCCAGGCGGGGAGTCTGCCCGCAAAAATCTGACTGCTCCAGCATATGATTTACCAGGGGCAGAATATCGCCCTTCCGTTCCCGCAAGGGCGGAATCAACAAGTTGAGAACGTTCAGGCGCCAGAAGAGATCGTTCCTGAATGCTCCAGAGGAGACCAAAGATGGCATATCCCGGTTTGAAGCCGCGATAATCCGAACGTCCACGGGAATAATCTTATCGTCACCCAGGCGCATTACCTCATGCTCCTGGAGCACCCGAAGCAGGCGAGACTGCAGGGACAAGGGCATTTCGGATATTTCGTCCAGGAATACCGTGCCCCCGTGGGCTATTTCGAATAGGCCGGGCTTGCCCTTCTTTCTAGCTCCGGTAAAAGCCCCGTCTACATAGCCAAAAAGCTCGCTCTCGAAAAGCGTCTCGGGGATGGCCGCGCAGTTCATGGCCACAAAAGCCCCAGACCTGCGTTCCGAGGCGTTATGGATACTCTGGGCGAACATCTCCTTGCCCACTCCCGATTCTCCGCGAATCATGATCGAAGCGTTGGTTCGAGCGTAACGCATGGCTAGATCGATAGTCCGCTGACTCAAAGGATCCTCGGCGACGATATCCCCGAAATCGAATTTGGCCACATAACCCTTGAAGTAGATTTCCCGCCGGATATCCTCCTCCAGTTTCTGGATGCTGCCAATGTCCTGGAGTGTGATAACCGAGGATGCGACCGAGCCTTCCACAGTGACGGGAATAGCATCCACCATTACCCGCTTAGCCCCGATTTCCGTTAGTCTGCGCTTATCCTTTCCCTGGCTCGAGCCTGATCCCGGAGTTTGAATCATATCGGCGAGAAAAGAAGGCAGCTTCGTACCGTAGCCCCAGGCCTGGCCTTCCGGGGAGTGCTTTAACAATTCCCGGGCCTTGCCGTTCATCTGAAATATCTTTCCCTCGCCGTCGGTGGCGATAATTCCTTCCCGAATATTCTCCATGATGATTCTGAGTTCTTCCGCCCGCCGACTTTTCAATCTTCTTGCAGCCACGATTTTCGAGGCTTCCTCCAGGGCGTAGCGAATCGAGGTTTCTCCAGATTCTATAAGCACCGAAGGAATATCGTAGGCTGCGGCGAACTTTGAGGTTATGACACCGCCCAGCAGCACATCCATTCCGTCCTGCATGGCCTTGCGGATCGCCCTGTCCTGATCGGTATCGATGCTTAATTCATAAAGACGAAGATCGAGGCTTAAAAATGGAAGAAAGTCCTTTAATTGCTGGGTCATATTGGAAAATGTCATAACCCCGATTCGAAATTCTTCCTTTTTAATGAGGGTGCGCGCCTTTTCCAGGGCGAGGGCGAGGTCTTTGGCTGTAACCTGCAATTCAACGATCGGGGTTGAGATCCCAGCGCTTCGCATCACCAAAACGGTACCGCCCCTGCTTACAATAACGTCAGCCTCGTCCTCCCAGCGCCGGGCGATGGGAATCGCAGCCTCCAAAAGGCCTCGTTCGACAACAATCTTTTCCTTGAATTCGTGGGCGACCCGCCTGAAGGTTTGGGCTATTCCATCGTCCGGAGTAATGCAGACTATCATTGCGCAATTATGCGGGCATAAGAGCCGGCGGCGCAAGTCGGGCGCTTCGCGGTCCGCCCGGACCGCGAAGCGCCCGGCCGTTCTGCCTATTACCTTTTAGGGCGGCTGTTTCTGGCCGCGAAGAGCGCAGCCTGAATCCTGTCCCTGAAGCCCAGGCTCGTGAGA
>JAVEYV010000381.1:0-2742 GCA_034003305.1 Spirochaetia bacterium
TTGTAAGGGTATACTGCGGTCGATTACTGGCAGCAGCGCCAACAATCCTGTAGCGATGGCCCCAATGCCCAGAGAGATAAAGAAGAACGCGGGATCAAAGATTTCGATGATCACAAAGGCAATGCCGATGATGATCCATACATGCCACGCAAGCAGTTGCATCATATTCTCCTGTTACTTATTCTCACCATCTTTTTGGGATGAGCTGGATTTGTCCTTGTATACACGTTTCACTTTGCGTTTGTTCCCATAGCCGTATTGCGACGAGTAACGATCGTAATTGGAATATGAACCCCCATACGTATAAGGGCCAGCTCCGCCTACATTGATGCCTTTCACACCCATCAGGGAAAGGATGTACATTAGCAGTTTTACGCCGAAATAAACCAGAATGGTGCCGATAGTGAAGATGCCAAGCCAGGTGAGAAACATGATAGCTCCACTCTTCAGAATCGAAACGAAGCTGGTGCTCCCTTTAGCAGGACTGAGCGTGATGTAGAGCAGTACATCTTTGGTTTCAGATAGTTTTTCCAGATTGGATCTCGCTTGCTGGATCAGGCCGTGTAGTTGCTCTTTGCGTCTGTTTTGCACTTCAGAAGGGAAACGTACCATATCCAGATCGGCTTGTTCCTTCTCATAGGAAGCCAGGCGGGCTGCCTCGCTGTCATAATCCAGATTTACCAGGGATGTATCCACTTGCTCCACTTGAGAGATCACTGTGCCAAAAGCGCGCAATTCTTCGGCTACTACAGACACATCATCTCTATCAATGGTAAAGAGGTAGGCCCCGAAGCTCCCTTCATTCTGGCGACGAATGCGCTGTTGAGCTCGTTTATTGATAATCTCGCTGATCCCTGTCTGCGCGGCGCTTACATTGGGGGCGCTAAAAGTTATCCTGGCCTTGTTTACAAACTTTAGATCGCGGTATTCGTTGTTACTATCCTTAAAATTGAAGGTCCCAGGTTTATGCCCTCGGTTTTGAAACTGTAAAATGGCGGCTGCCAAAGCCAGGAATACGATGAAAATGGCTATGCCACGTACGCGGTGTTTACTTATCTTGCTCAACTTTGTTCCTCTTTTGCTTTATTCTTTTCGATCAATTCCTCAGCGTGCTTCAGAGCGTGTCCGGTTACATTTCCGGAGAGCATCCGCGCCAATTCGGGAATGCGCTGCCGGGCGTCCAGTACGCGCAGTACCACACTTGTTCTGGCATCACTCACCTTCTCGATAGCGATGTGTGTATTCGCATAAGCCGCGATCTGCGCCAAATGCGTGATGCACAATACCGGATGCTGCCGTGAGATGGAGGCAATCGCCGCAGCCATGAGCTCGGCCGTCTTGCCACCAACGCCCGCATCGATCTCATCCAGGATCAGGAGCTTGGGGGACATCCTCAGGGCTAAAACCTGTTTGATTCCCAAAAGAATCCTGCTCAATTCACCACCGCTGGCCACATGAGACAGTGGTTTCAAACTGCTGCCGGGATTCGCCGAAAAGAGAATCTCGACCTCGTCCTGACCACTCTCAGAAAAAGCAGCCAAGCTACCTGTTAGTACATTTTCAGGCTTTACTTTTTTGTCAATCTCAATTTGGATTTGCGCTTGCTCCAGGGCCAGATGCCGAATGCTCTTTTGCAGCTCTTTGGCCAGTTTGGCTCCGGCTTTCTGCCTTGTCATGCTAAGCTTATCTGCCATCAAGGCAAGCTCTTGTGCGTCTGCCTCACAGCTCTTCTGCAGGGCTGATATCTGTTGCCGAAAATCATCGGCAGAGGCCAGATCTTTTGCGCGCGCGGCAAAGAGAGCCAGCAAATCCTCCACACTGGTGACCTTGTGTTTGTGTAAAAGGCTGTTGATCTCATCCAGACGCTTCTCGATCCCGGCCATGCGGGAAGGATCATAGGACATTGTATCCAGTAGCGATGAAAGGGCCATGGAGGTACCGCGCAGGGCTTCTCTGGCTTCCAGGAGCGTATCCCCGGCCTCGGCAATGTGCTCACCAAGTTCCCGAAAACGCTCCAACTGGGTCTGATACAAACCCAGCCTGTCAAAGATGCTGTTCTCCGCTTCAAACATCGCGCTGTTCATGCCATGAGCCAGATCGAGTATCTCCCGCCCATGCTCTTGCAGCTCAAATTCTTGTTGCAGGGCCTTGTCTTCGCCTATCTTGAGATCGGCCTTTTCCAGCTCTGCATATTGGTAGCGGTATAGCTCCAGCTTTTGCTGCTGCGCTTCATCCTCTGCCTGCATCTGGGCGAGTAGCTGCTCCTTGCGCTTCAATTCGCGGTATGCGGCTCCAAACTCTTTACACAATTCGGTCGATCCGGCATAGCGATCCAAAATCTCCAGCTGATACACGGTAGAAAGCAAGCGTTGCTGATCGCGTTGATGATGAAAATCCAGGAGCAGGGGCTTCAGGGATTTCATTACCTGAGCACTCACCTTCCTGCCGCCGATAAAATAGGACGATTTACCAGCGGGTGAGATCTCGCGCGCCAGCACCAGTTCTTCATCCGTGGGTGAGTTCAGCTCTGTCAGATAGTCTCTGATGGGGCCACTCTGCGGGGGGATGAAGCTGCTTTCCAGATAGATGGGCTGCGCAGGATCGTAGGCTTCCAGAGCATAGGCACTGTCACCCAGGATGAGCGCTACGGAACCCACGAGAATGGATTTTCCCGCGCCTGTTTCCCCTGTGATTACCGTGAGCCCGGGGCCAAATTGCAAACGCAATTCCGGCACCAGGATA
>JAVEYV010000382.1:0-2741 GCA_034003305.1 Spirochaetia bacterium
GCTCAATACGCATTACAAACACCCTCAGGAGATCAGTGAAACTGCCGTGAAAGCCCTTGCCACCATCGCTGAGACCGGTTTGCCCATGGGCAATCAATCGGTACTATTAAAGGGTATAAACGATCATGTGGACGTAATGAAGGCCCTGGTGCACAAGCTGGTGCGCAATCGGGTACGTCCCTATTACATCTATCAATGCGACCTTTCCGAGGGAATCGGACATTTCCGCACCCCCATCGCCAAGGGTATCGAGATCATCGAATCCCTGCGTGGCCACACCAGCGGACTTTGCGTCCCGACTTATGTGGTGGACGCTCCCGGGGGCGGCGGAAAGATCCCCGTGATGCCAAATTACATCATCTCGCAGATGCCGGGAAGAGTGATCTTGCGCAATTATGAAGGCTTTATCACCAGCTATACCGAGCCCAGTTTTGAGGCTCCCGACGATAGCCAATACCGTGATCTCTGCCCCAAAGAACGCGAAAGCAATGAGGGCGTGATGAGTCTGCTGAAAGGAAAGCATGTATCAATCGGACCCGCGGAAACCAAACGCAACCTGCGCAGAAAACCCTGATATGTTACATGAGCTGATCTCCACCAGGTCCCTGAAAACCATAGCCCTGGTGGGGATCAGCAAAAATTCCGGTAAAACCACCCTTTTAAACGGCATTCTAAAGCTGTATCCCGGTCTGTCATGGGGTGTGATGAGCACAGGTCTGGATGGCGAAAGCAGCGACCGCGTCTTCAAGACCCCCAAGCCGCGGGTTCAGTTACCGCAAGGGGCTCAATTCTGCGCGGATGGCAACACCTTGGAAAGCTTGGGCAGCAGAGTCAGCATTCTCAAAGCCGAGCTTTACAGCAGGCGCAAATTGTGGTTTCTAAAGGCAGAGGAAGCGCTGCAGACAGAGATCACCGGGCCCTCCAGCGTCAGCGATCAGATCCACGCCGCGCGCGAATTGCACCGGATGGGCGCGGCCAAGGTGATCATTGATGGCTCGCTGGATCGTAAATCCATCGCCTTTGAAGATAGCGTACAGGCCATAGTACTTTGCATTGGCGCCAGTTTCGGCACCAAAGAGGAGATTGTGGAAGAGGTCAAACGCCTTGATCTGATGATCTCCATCCCAAAATGTCATTGCAGCAAATACCACTGTGAAAGCCTCAAAGCTGCCGAAACAGTCATGTATGGCAAGAGAGGGCAATGGCAGAAAACTCAGATTGCCTCCCTGATCGGACACGAGGAAGAGATTGGCACCATCCTGGGCGAAGATCCCGATGCTCTTTACATTCCCGGCGCTTACACGAGCATGCTGCATGCCAGACTTTATCCCCTGTTCAAAGAGGCACGAGCGCAGCTCGTCTTCCGCCATCCGCAGTGCCTGTCGCTCAGCTACGGCGAGATATCCCGCCTGCGTCGGGACTGCGAAGTGAGCACCCTGATCCCCTTTAAAGTACATCTCTACGCCCTCAATCCCTGGGCGGTGGGCAAGCACCCCATCAATGCAGAGCAATTCAGGAAATACATCCGCACGCAGCGACCGCTACAGACTTTTATCGACATTATGGAGCTTGATACGTGACACAAGACAGAGATGCTTTAACCGCCTTTGCCGTGAATCTGGGGCTTTTTAGCAATGTGATCCTCGCCGGACTCAAGACGGCGATCGGTATATTCGGACACAGCCCCGCGCTTCTGGCGGACGGCATCAATTCCTCTTCAGATGTGGTATATTACATTGCCGTAAAGATCTTTATGAAGCAGGCAAAGAAACCTGCTGACAGTGAACACCCTTACGGGCATCGACAGCTTGAATCCATCGCTGCCATCGTGGTGGGCGCCTTTATCCTCACCACGGGTATCGCCATCTTCTGGGAAAGCATAAATAAAGTCTATGAACTGATCACCCACACTGAGGTCGGAAGATCCGCCTCGGGCTGGGCTCTGGTGATCGCCATAGCCACCTTCTCTCTGAAGATCTTTCTTTATTACTACACTAAGCGTACCGCTAAAAGGACGCATAACCCCACTCTGAGAGCTCTGACCAACGATCATCTGAATGATATCATGGCTTCAGTGGCTGTGATCATCGGCGTGATCATGGGTCGGCTCGGGTATTACTGGATGGATCCCGCTGCCGGAGCCATCGTGGCACTCTACATTATCAAAACCGGCATCGAGATCATCATGGATTCATCATCCGAGCTAATGGACAGTCTGCCCGACGATGAGTTTACCCGGGAACTAAGGGATGTTTCCATGCTCGTGAACGGGGTAAAAGGCATTGAGGAACTGGGGATTCACCGCTTCGGGCCTTACTACACCATCAGTATGACCATAGCCGTGGCCGGAGAACTCAGCATTGATGATGCGCACAAGATCTCGCACGACGTGGAAGAGCGCCTGCTGAAGCACTTTGACAACGGACTGCGCAAGGTGCATATCCATTACCATCCCTTCAGCGCTGCAAATACCACCCAAGGAGTAAACACCATATGAATATCGGAAAACACCTGCTTCTCACCCTCATTCTTCTCAGTCTGGCCACCTTCAGTTTATTCAGTTTGTTTGCTCCTTCAGATAAGCCCTCACAAGGTAAGAATGCTCCCTTGGAAAAGCCGAAAGACCCCTGGATCACCCAGACTGTTCCCGATGGCGGCTCCATCTTTTCTCTCCTGGAAAAGCTCAATCTGCCTGGCCCTGAGATCGGCAAGATCTCCTACCGCTTTGGTGATTACATAGA
>JAVEYV010000383.1:0-2734 GCA_034003305.1 Spirochaetia bacterium
TGGTATTTGGTTGGGACTCTCCGGTGTCATAAAGTGCGGTGATGCTGTATACGTAGGTTCCCAAATCCAGGTCACAATCCATAAACTCAGTTATGGCAGGGTCGTTGATCTGAGTGATCAGCATCTCGTCGCGGTAGATATTGTAGCCGTTCAGTATCAGGCGATCATCGGCTCTCGCGTGACCTTTGCTTCTCAGAGAGTGAGACTTTGCCCGGTCTAAGGCGAGAGAAAGCCATCTCAGATGTACATCCCTATCCTGCACAGAGGCTGAGAAGTTTGAAGGACTTATTCTTTCTGAACCAAGACGGATGTTTTGAGTGGAGGTGTGATGAGGGGTAATCATTACATTGGCGTAAGAATTGGGAAGATACCCTTCTTTGGTGGCGATTACTGTGTATTCGCCGGGTTCAAGCGGCATCAGGTAATCCCCATTAGAGTCGCTGCTGCAGGTATATGCGCCGGCTGCAATGCTGACCCCTTCCAACGGTTGCCCCGTATCAAAATCGGTGACTCTGCCCTGCAGGTACCCGGGGATTCCGTAATCTATGCTATTGGAAAAGGCGGGCGGGGAGAGCAGACTGTTCGAATAGACCGCTTTCACAGCCCATTTGTAAACGCCCGTGGGCAAGTCGCTCCAATTGAGGTCCTGATACCCGAAGCCGGTGATGGGGCTTGGAGTGAGGGCGGTCCAGCTTGCTTCATTATCTTCTTCTCCCTGGTTTAGGCGCCACACTTTATAGCCCAGCAAATTGCGTTCACCATCGGTGGGGCGACCTACGAATGCATGGGCCTCGTCTGCATAGCTCAAGGTGGAAACATCGTCCACCATGAAGATAAAGGCGTCATTGGATACGCATTGGATGCCTACATAGATGTCCTGACCTGAGTATGCGCTGAGATCATAGATGTATTCAGTCCATTCTGTGGGGGCCTGCACGTATCCGGGGCCACTAATGATATTGAAGCTCGTTGGGTGCGTTCCACTGGTGGAAACTCCAACCTTAAAGCGTTCCAGACCGTATGTGTCATTGAAGGATCTGGCCCAAAAATGAATCACTCCTACACCGTCAAGAAGGGGGGTGATCAGCCAGTCGCTATCAGGTGCAGGATACGAAGCAAAGCTGGCAGCGAATTTGGAGCCACTGTGTGCGGTCATGACAGGGATAGGCGGAGTAGTGGTCTCAGGATTAAAGATGATGTATGCCCCAGGCTCATTCATATGCGGGAAAGTAACCCCGGGATAACCATAGTTTACAGACATATCCACATCATGCAGGGTCCAATCGCCAAACTGGATGCTGAAATCTTCATAGGATTCAAAGTCGTCAGAGATGCCGAACTGGCCGGAGTTTGGATGACGCCAATGGATGTTCACCAGATTGCTCGATTCCACCGACGCACATACCGAACCAGGAGGACCAGCGGGTTCGTTGAGAATGATATCTCCCATTATAATATCGGATTGGGCTACTTCCAGGATACCCGTTGTATCGGTAAAACCATCTGCAGAAGCGGTGTAGGTGTAGCTTTGATTACCGGGGATGTTCGTAAAATTAAACTGACCGCCGATATTGGTGGTGGCGTTATAGGTGGAGCCGCCGCTGAGAGTTACTGTGGCACCCTCGATCCCCAGATTCAGATTGCTATTGCCAACCACGCGACCCGTGATGGCTACCTGAGCGGATAAGCCTGATATCATCGAGATGATTACCAAAGCGACAAAAATGGCAAGATTAGCTTTCATGATTCACTCCTTTAAAAGATACATCATGGGCCGAGGTATCCAGTATCCTGTATTACGGATGCACCTAACTGATTGAACTAAGCATTTTTTGTTCCATAATTACAAATATATCTTCGTAATGGGCAATGATGCAAAATAGAACTGGACAGAGATTCGTTTCCTTTGGATCTGTTCGCGGGTGATCAATTCTCAATGGCTCCCTTCCCCCTTGTGACTGCCGCGCCACCCAAGATCCCAAACACTTCTCAAGCGTGGCCTGGGATGTGTCTGACATACATGGAAGATATCAGCCTGCAGGTATTGTCAATGATGGACCGGTAAGTGAAGTTCGCTGGATGTCGGGCTCGTCTTATCTGCTAGTCATCAGGGAGTAGTGGTCCTTTGCCGTAGCTGATCTTGCCGCTAAAGTAACGTTTGCGGATTTCTGGGAGCTTGGCGATGTAGGCTTCCGGGCCATACTTCTGGATGTAGCACTGGGCAAACATCTTCATGTTATGAGGAAGGCTGTTTGCTCTATCTGCAGCCGGGAGCAGACGATTACAGGGGAAGTCCTCACACTCAAAGCAGAAGCTCACACCTTTGTCTTGGGCGCAGGCATACTGCTCGCATCGAGCATCCAGATGCTTGCAGTTCCCGTCTTCACCACGGCATCCTGAACAGGGCAGCTGATCTTCAGTAACTCCGTGCTGAAGCAGCATGGGGATGATCTCCGGACGATCCTTGGCCAGATATAGGCTGCAGCCACCGCAATAGATGCCGCAGGGTGAGATTAGTTCCTTTGCCTGGTGGTGTTCCATTAGTCTTATCTCCTGAATGTAAATAATGTTGACATTGGATCAAACTCCGGACTTTTGTCAAGCAGTATTCTGATCCGGGCAAGTGATCTGTCCATTCCTGGTTTCCCTTGCTGTTTACACTCTCTTGCCACCCTCTTGCGTGCCACGTAAGAGGAGTGCGGGTGGGTGGCTAGTGGCGGAAAGCCTGATTATT
>JAVEYV010000384.1:0-2732 GCA_034003305.1 Spirochaetia bacterium
GTAGTGCCCACATCCCTGCCCGGGGCTCATACATCCGCTTGACCAGGAGCAATTCAGAAGCTTCGTTTATCACAACAATGGCCACAGCCGGAATGGGATTCAAATATTGGGTAAAGCTGCAGGAAGGGCATACAGCCCTGATCTTTTCTTCGTGATCTTCCTTCAGACTGATCGGGTGACCGCACTTCTGACAGAACTTCACCTCAGCATATAGTTTGCGTATCAATTCCTGCATTATACATTAGCTCCTGATATAAGGGATAGCGTTGGTTATAGAGCGATTTTAGCTCTTCTTCGCTCTTTCCTCTGGTGATAGCAGATGGCTGTTGGCAGATACGTTGCCAGATCAAGTCCCAAGGGGGATTCAGCCATAGCAGCTTGTGCCGCTGTAGGAAACATCTATTATCTGCAGATTCTACAATACCACCACCACAGGAGACAACCTTGGATATCCCCTGAGGACGTGTTGCAACAGGAGATAGAGCCCCATCTGAAGAAAAAGGGGACATCGCTGTCCCCGTGGATATTAAAGCCTGGCTTTCCAGCCTGCGGAACTCTGCCCATCCCTTGTCTTGCACAATCTCCGCTATGCTGTGGCCGCTTGTTTGCTCGATCAAGACATCGGTATCGACGACGGGGATCATCCACGTATTTGCCAATTGCTTGGCAAAAGTGCTTTTCCCGGCTCGGCTGAAACCGATGATATACAGATTCATTGTTCTAAAGGCGTGAGCTGACGTTTTGCTCCGTTTCCTGCGCCAGGGCCTCACATTTGGCGATGAGGTCTTTGGCTTCTGCCAGAGTCATTGTTTTGTAGTTCTCATCTTTGATGCCGGCAATGTTAATCAGCACGTTGTAATTGGCAGCTTTTGCCGCAGCCAGCGCAGTGAGGGCAGCCACACCCGCGTCGGACAGGGCATTGGTATTGCCGATCACGGCCACTTCTTTGGCCAGAACCAGTGCTTCATGGGCAAGGCGTAGGGTCTCCAGAGGAGCGTTGATCGCGCCCTGGGTGCATTTTTCAATCTGAAGGTCACGATAGTCTATCTCTTCCTCGGTCTTCTTGGGTAGCTTCATGGCGTCCATCATGGCGTAAAAGGCGTCTGTATCGACGTCGATGCAGTGAATGGCGCGTTCTTTGATGCTCTGCCCCAGGGGAGCCAATCTGAGGGCATCGCTTTGTACTTTTTCGTATCCCTTCTTGTCGATGGTGAGGTTTGATACCATGGCAGAAAGAGAGCCACTCATTGCGGCACAGAGAGCAGCCACTGAACCGCCCCCGGGAGCAGGGGCATCGGTGGAAAGCAGGTCACAAAAAGCGGTCACTTTCATGTCGGATAGACTGTCTGTGCGCTTGATTGCATATTCGATCACCTTCTTTTCGATATCGAAGGGAGCCAGTTCTGCCAAACCCATGGATTGGATGGCTGTTTCCATGATCATCTCTTCGGGGATCCCGGTGGATTCATTCATCTTGGCCAGGTAATACTTTCCAGCCTCCAGTAGTGCCGCTTTGGGCAAGAGACCCACCAACTCACTTCCGGTAACCTGGATGCCCATTTCGGTTGCAAGTTCTCGTACTTTATCCAGAACAACATGTGGGGGAGTCACTTTGTAATTGGTGAGGTTTATGCTGATCTGAGCCCGGTCATAGCCATCGATGTACCAACCAACAGCTTTGCAGTGAGTGAACAGACCGGGTACCACTACTTTATTGCCATCCTTGTCCTTGATCAATTTGCCGTTTTCATCCCGTGCGGGTTTCCCGCTCTCGCGGATTGACAGGGCTATATCATGGGCTTTCTTTTTGTCGCGGGTGTTCAGATTGATATTGTATGCGATCAGAAACTCACGAGCGGAAATGGCAGTCGCACCGCTTTTAGCGTTGAAGGCATGGGGACCAAAATCAGGCTTCCAATTTGGATCCTTTGCCTTTTCTGGTAAAGCTTCGTACTCACCGGAGCGTACGGTGGCCAGGTTTTGCCATTCTGGTTTGCTGGCAGCGTGTTCGTAGAGATATACGGGGATGCCCAGTTCGTCACCGACCCGCTTGCCCAGGATGCGGGCATACTGGGCGCATTCTTCCATGCTCATATCGGAGATGGGGATAAAGGGACACACATCGGTAGCACCCATTCTGGGATGAGCGCCGTGATGAGAACGCATATCGATCAGTGCCGATGCAGTCTTGATGGCTTGAAAGGCAGCTTCCACCACAGCTTCTGGCTCTCCTGCCATGGTAAATACAGTACGGTTTGTATCCGCGCCGGGATCTACATCCAGCAGCACTACATTCTTCACGCTTTTAATGGACGCAGCGATGGCATCGAGTACGCTTTTATCTTTACCTTCGCTAAAATTTGGTACGCATTCCATGAGTTTCATAGCTATAACCTCGTTTATATCATTAATCAGTTTGTATCAGCCAGTTTGTGGATCTTCACTTTCACGATCTTCTTGTCGGTGGCTTGCAAGACCTGAATGCGATAGGGTTCGATGTTGATGAACTGCCCCTGATGCGGGATTCGTTCCAATTTATCCAGGATCAGCCCAGCGATGGTTTCATAATCGCCCTCGGGGAGGAGGATATCATGATCATCTGCTAAGCGGTCTATCTCCACATCAGCCGTGGCAATCCAGGTGTTGGGGCTGATCTGCTCCACATCTTTCTCTTCATCCACGTCGTATTCATCTTCGATATCGCCCACAATCTCTTCCAGGATGTCTTCCAT
>JAVEYV010000385.1:0-2725 GCA_034003305.1 Spirochaetia bacterium
GGAAGGGTCAGGGCGTCTTCTCCAGTATACACCCTAAAGCCCGGTGCGGCGTCGCGGATGACAACGGTCGCGTCGTCCAGGTTGCCCGCCGCATCCTTGAGCTTGGTGATCTGCTCGACATCCTTGGAAAGCTTTACGATGGTTTCGGGTCTGATGCTGATCACCGTCCTGCCCGGGACATTGTAGAGCATGGAGGGAATCTTCACCGAGGAGGCAATCATGGAGAAATGGTCGTAGAGCATGCCCTGGTCGGGTTTATTATAGTAGGGAGCTACCAGCAAGAGCCCGTCGGCCCCCGCTTCTTCGGCATCCTTTGCATTCTGTATAGAAACCCTGGTGTCGTTGGTGCCCGCGTTGGCGATCACAGGAAGGCCCGTGGCCTTCTTGATAGCCTTAATGAGCTCGACCTTTTCCGCCCGGGAGAGGGTTGGAGATTCTCCTGTGGTGCCGCTCACCACAAAGCTATCCACCCCTTCGCCGGCCAATCGCTGCGCCAGCGCGGCGGCGGCTTCAATATCCAGCTCCAGACTGTCCTTGAACGGTGTGGCAATCGCAACCATCAGTCTTCCAAATTCCATACTATCCTCCCCTTCTAAGCTTCAGCATTGTCATGGCTATCAGTCCGCAATCGCCGGACACAAGCCCCTAGTCGTCCATCGCCTTGATCGACACAGGTCTCACCGGCTGTCGAAATGAGGAGGGTTCTATCTCCTCGGGCTTTAGTTTCAGTTCGTCGGCCAGAATGCGCTCAACAAGACGTCGGCAGGACCTGCCCTGGCAGATGCCCATTCCCGCCCTTGTCCAGCGCTTGATCTCAACCACGCTGCGGGCTCCGGCTCTGATTGCTTCCCTGATCTCCGCTTCAGTGACTTCCTCGCAGCGGCAGATGTATTTTTCGTCTTCCAAAGCCCTCTCCTTGTCCATCTCCTACTCCCTGTAATGTTCCCAGTACTTCCTGACGTTTTCCATCAGCCCGTCCACATGGGCGAGCATACAGCGCTCGGCCTCATCCGGATCGTGCATTTTCAAGGCTTCCAGAATCGATCTGTGCGCCGTCCTGTAGGTAGCGCCTACACTCTTGCGCATATACTCGAAAAGCTCGGTCTGCTGCCCCAGCATCGCAAGGATTCCATAGACCGCGGAAAGAACCGAATTCTTGGAAGCCTCGGCTATGCTTCTATGGAAGGCGATGTCGACATCGGCAATGCTTTCGCCCCGCGAAGCCTTATCTTCCTGATCGGCGATAATTTGTTCAAGCTGCCGGAGCCTGCTCTCGCTGATATTCTCAGCCGCCAGCCTGACACTCTCCCGTTCTATCGCCCTTCTGGCCTGGAGTACCATGATGTATTCATCCAGAATGCTGCTGTCTATCAGCTTTTCCAGTTCCTTGCTGTGCCGGCTTATCGACTTGCTCACCCTCGCCTTTGTAATCGCCTTCAGGCCGTCTTTTGTAAGGACCCTGCCCTTATTGGCCTGGCTTTCCACCAGCCCCAGGGACTCCAGTCTGTAGAGGATACGCCCGATCGAGGCTGAGCTTACCTTGTAGCCCTGTTTTTCCATTTCTTCGACAAGGCTCCAGGAGCCCAGGGGCTCGCCCGCCGATCTGATGCATTCGAGGAGCATCAGGTCACGCTCATCAAGGTCTAGCTTCATGCCCTTATAATCCCGCCTTTCCGCCGAAGCGGCCCGGTTCGAAGGCTTCCATGGGAAATATCGGTTTCTTTCCCGTTATAAGATCCGCCATAACCAGCCCGGTAATCGGAGAGAGGGCTATGCCGTCGCCCTCGTGGCCGGCGGCGATAAAGAAGCCTGGCGCCCCTGGAATCTCCCCAAGAAAGGGCATGCCGTCGGGAGTCGAAGGCCGAAGGCCTGCAAAGGTTCTTATAAAGTTAATCTTGGACATAACGGGGAAGAAGCGTTCTACCTGCGTGGAGAGCAGGGCGATAGCCTCCGGATCGGTGCTCTTGTCGAATCCCCGGTTTTCCCTGGTGCTGCCGATGAGATAATTGCCGTTGTGCGTTCCGGTAAAAGCAAATCCCAGGCCGAAGCGCTCTGCGGGCGTCTGGGCTGCTGCCACGCTTGACGAAGTTTTTGCCGCCTCCTGAGGCTTGAGCTTGGACACAATGTACTGGGCGCTCCACACATTGGTCTCTCCCAGGGGAGGAATGGCTTCGGTGACAATTACCTGGCCCTTCCGCGGGGTAATAGGTACCTCGAACCCCACCAGCTTGGTTATGTCGTTAGCCCAGGCGCCGGCGGCGTTGACCAGAACCTCAGCCTCCACCGCGTCGCCGGTATCAAGGAGGAGTTTCCACCCCGAACCGAGCTGTTCTATCGCCATGGGCCTTGTTCTGGACAGGTAGCGGAGCCCCTTCTGCTTGGCGCCCATCAGAAAGGCTTTCATCAGGAGCATGGGATTCACCTGGGAATCCCTGGCGCTGTAGGTCGAGGCTATAATGTCCTTGGCCACCAGAGGCTGAAGCTCCAGGAGGCGCTTCCGGTCTACTATGTCCACCTCCAGCCCATAGCGGTTCTGGCTGGCGACAAATTCCTCCATGATGGAGAGGTGTTCCTCATCCTCGATGAGAATCGTTCCGCCCCGGGTTTCAAACTCTATGTCCGAAGGAAGTTCGGTCTTGAGCCCTTCGAAGAGATCTAGGCTTTTAAACGCCATCTCCAACAGTATGCCCGGCTTCTTGGATTGAAGATGAATCTTGTCGTCGCA
>JAVEYV010000386.1:0-2721 GCA_034003305.1 Spirochaetia bacterium
ATATCCACGGGAATTCCGCGTCCGTTATCGTCCACTTCGATGTTTCCATCGTGAGTGATCGTCACATTAATCAGATCGCAGAATCCGGCCAGAGCTTCGTCGATGGAGTTGTCAACTACTTCATACACAAGGTGATGCAGTCCGCGTTCACTGGTCCCGCCAATATACATGGCAGGGCGTTTGCGTACGGCTTCCAGTCCCTTAAGGACTTTAATGCTACTCGCGCTATAGGTGTTTTCTGGCATAATCTATTGTCTCCTATATATTTAACACAGGTATCAGTAGGGCCCTGACCTTGGTCATTCTCAGGGCAGACTCAATATCTTGTTATCTTGTTGCCATATAAAATGATATGCAGTATCTGTCAAGAACTTTCTGGAAGAATATTGCGTTTGTATCTAGTATATATATCAATGCTTTAGCAATGCGCTAAACTTATGCCGAAATCATCTGCTGAGATTTGCTCATCAGGGCAGCCCGATACCGTCATCGTAGACCATGCAGAATATGACCACCCCGGTGTATGGCTTTGTGCATCGTAAGCTCACTTCCCTCATACCATTGCGGTCTTTTGTTTGGCTCACTTTCAAACCAAGTGGTTAAAGTTTGGCGAAGCGTTTCTATAGATAGCTGCATATCCATCTCGATCAGCCTTTGGTGTTTTCAGGTTTTCGAGTTTTCAAGTCTTCAGGTTTTCAGGTTGCGCGGGGGTGTGAGCCTTAGTTGCATTGTATCATTATGTTATGGGTTATGCGTTATGCGTTATGGGTTTCGTTCACTCCGTTCATTCTTCATTCTTCATTGTACACTGCCCTATGCCAAAAACCCTCTATCTATCAGTGTGCGCAGCCAATTCTCAATTCTTTAGTGATTTACCCCTTGCTATCTTGTAGTTGATACGCCACTCATACACCGGTCATACACCGGTCGTACAATCGTATGACCGGTGTATGGGAGGCTCATTAGATGCGTATGAAGCTCAAGATAGGAAGATCATAGAACCGGTTGGAGATGATTAATCAGGATCACTTTCAAACTAAGTGGGTGATGCATACGTTAAGTATCCACATTTTTGTAAGGCTTCGAGCCTGAAGGATGATGTATTACTCCAAAAACTAGTTGACTGAATTGCAGCTCTTCAAATCGTGTGTAAAAAACTAACATTCCGAATAAGGAGAATCAATGGCTTACAACAAGATGAAAACCGACCTGCAGCAGCTCTTCACCGAGCTCAAGGAACAAGGCCTTTACAAGAATGAACGCATTCTTACCACCCCACAGGGCGCTGAGATTGGCGTAACCGGCGGAGTGAAAGCTCTGAACTTTTGTGCCAATAACTACCTGGGCTTGGGCAATCACCCCGAAGTGATCAAAGCTTCCCAGGAAATCATGAACAAATGGGGCTACGGACTGGCTTCCGTGCGTTTTATCTGCGGAACCCAACAGATCCACAAAGATCTCGAAGCCGCGGTCTCCAAGTTTCTCGGTACCGAGGATACAATTCTCTATGCTGCTTGCTTTGATGCCAATGGTGGCGTATTCGAACCTCTCCTGGGTGAGGATTCAGCTCTTATTTCGGATGAATTGAACCACGCCTCCATCATTGACGGTGTACGTCTTTGCAAAGCTCAACGTTACCGTTACAAACATGCTAACATGCAGGAGTTGGAGGATGCCCTCAAAGCAACTCAGAATTTGAAGTATCGCCTGATCTGCACAGATGGTGTTTTTTCCATGGATGGAGATATGGCCAAGCTTGATCAGATCTGCGATCTTGCCGATAAGTACGATGCTTTGGTGATGGTGGACGATAGCCATGCCACAGGTTACATTGGTAAAACCGGACGTGGCACTCCCGAGCAATTTGGCGTGATGGATCGCGTGGACATCATAACCACTACCTTTGGTAAAGCCATGGGTGGCGGAAACGGTGGATGCACCAGCGGCCGTAAAGAAATCATCGAACTCCTGCGTCAACGCAGCCGTCCTTACCTCTTCTCAAACACTCTGGCCCCTGCCATCGTCGGCGCTACCATGAAAGTGTTGGAGCTGCTTTCTGCCAATACCGAGCTGCGCGACAAGGTTTGGGACAACGCCAAGTATTTCCGCAGCAAGATGATCGAAGCCGGTTTTGACATCGTGGAAGGCAACACTGCCATCGTTCCCGTGATGCTTTATGATGCTCCTCTGGCCATCAAGATGGCTGATATGCTGCTCAAAGAAGGTGTTTACGTGATCGGCTTTGTGTATCCCGTGGTACCCAAAGGCAAAGCTCGCATCCGCGTACAGCTTTCCGCCGCGCATAGCCATGAAGATCTGGATAGAACCATTGCCGCATTCATCAAGATCGGTAAAGAGCTTGGGCTCATCAAATAACTCTTAATGCGTAAAGGGGTGATATTTCTGGTCCCGGTGCCCATCGGCAACCTCAGAGATATCACCCTTCGTGCGCTTGATGTACTCGCTTCTGCCAAACTGATCGCCTGCGAGGACACTCGAAAAACTGCCTTTTTATTGTCCGAACATCACATTCCCGTTCCCAAACTCATCAGCTTTCATAAGTTCAACGAACGTAGCCGGGAAGACCAGCTCTTCACCCATCTGGAAAGCGGCGAAGACCTTGTGATAGTATCAGAAGCCGGATCCCCCGCCATTTCTGATCCAGCCTTGGCCATCATTCGCTCCGCGATAGAAAGAAATATTGAGATCGTCGCACTGCCC
>JAVEYV010000387.1:0-2709 GCA_034003305.1 Spirochaetia bacterium
CTTCCGATCTGATTCTTTGGTAGAGGCGGAGACACTGAGTGCTTCTTCGGCTAAGACCCTCGTCCTCGTGGTTGGCGCCAGCTCCAAGGGGCTTGGAGCGGCCGGCATAAGCGCCGAAGTCGAGCTCGTCCGCACCCAGGCCCTCATCAAGAAGGCAAAAGAGCTCAAGCTCAGCATAATCGTCATGCACGTCGGCGGAGCCTCCAGGCGCGGCGCCATGTCCGACAACTTTATCAAACCCTGCATGGAAGCGGCGGATTATGCCATCGTGGTCGCATCGGGCGACGAGGACGGACTCTTCACCGAACTGGCCTCCAAGGCAAAGATCACCCTGACCAAGGTGGATCGAATATCCTCAGCGGGAGCCCCCCTGGCCGCAGCGTTTAAATAACAGCTTCCGGATTTTAACCAGGCTCTGCTTCCGGTTCTCAAAGGAGTCTCTCATGTCTAAACGATCAGCGTTTACCGCATTAGCGGCGGTATTATTATTCAGCCTGGGGATTCAGGGCCCTGCAGCCCAGGACATTCACGGCCGTTATGGCATTAACCATGACTACCGGCCTTCCGAGGGGTTGACCGGGACGGGCTGGCTTTCGGACTACTACCCCGAGCTTCTGGGCACTCCCGGCGACAGCAAGGTTTACTTTTTCGAAGGCGCAAAATCCGGCGGCACCCTTTTCGTTGGCGGCGGCACTCATGCCAATGAAATAGCCGGCATCATGGCGGCGGTCATGATGATAGAAACCCTCAAGGTTGAAACCGGCAGGGTGATTGTCGTGCCCAATATGAATAATTCCGCCATAGGCAATCAGGAACGCGAACCCGAGCTGCCGGCCTACACGACCCGCGGTCCTTCCTGGATCAGTATTCCCACGCCCAGCGGAGTGCGGTTTTTCAAGTACGGCTCCCGGGCTACCAACAGGGCCCATCAGGGGGTAGCCGATCCTGCAGGCGGCTATGTGCACCCCGACAGCAGCGAAGCACCCCTGGCGGGCTGGGAGTTCAGAAACCTCAACCGCGCCTATCCCGGCCGCACCGACTCAGGCCTTACCCAGAAAATCGCCTACGCCGTCATGCAGCTTCTCATCAAGGAGAAGGTGGACGTAGCCTTCGACTACCACGAAGCCGATGCCGGAGGCCGTTTGGCCAACATGATGGTGGCTAATCCGAAAAATATAGAAACCGCCGCAGGCGCCTTGTTCGACCTGGAGCTGGATTACGGGCTTTCGCTCAAGCTCGAACCCTCCAACATGGAATTCCGCGGGCTCTCGCACCGGGAATGGGGCGCAGGTACTGAGGCCCAAGCCTTCCTCACCGAGACCCCCAACCCTGCCATGGTGGCCGATGCTCCGGACGACACTGATGTTGTCAATGATCCGGAGAATCCCCTGGGTTCCAGGGTTGCCAAGCATCTGTACGCCACCGTCGCTGTCGTCAGGGTATTCAGCGACGAGCATCCCGACAGGGCTATCGTTTTTTCCGGCCTGCCGGGCTACGAAGACCTCGAAGCCAGCGGCCTGGGCCCCTATTTAAAGTAGTATCCGCAGGCGGCGCGAAAATCGCCGCCTTTACGTTTTAAGGAGGAAAATAATGAAGAGAGTCAAACGATTCATGCCGATGGCGCTGATCGCCCTGCTGCTGATGGGCGGACTCCAGTCCGTCTTCGCCCAGAAGGCGCCGACGGTAATTCCCGAAGTCGTATCCAGCCAAGGCATGGTGGCCTCGGCACACCCCTTGGCTTCCCAGGTTGGCCTGGACATCCTCAAGGCCGGCGGCAACGCCGTGGACGCCGTGGTAGCCACCGCTTTCGCCAACGGCGTGGTCGAGCCCAACGCCAACGGCTTAGGCGGCGAAGGCTATATCGTCATCTATCGCAAGGCCGAGAACAAAGCCACCTCCATCGACTACCGCAGCCGCGCTTCCTTCAACCCTGCCAAGCCTGGGGAGAAGTGGCCCGCTTACGGACACAGAGCCGTAGCCGTTCCCGGCACCGTCGCAGGACTCACCACAGCCTTGGAGAAATACGGCACCATGAGTCTGGCCCAGGTTATCGAGCCCGCGGCCAAACTGGCCGAGGAAGGCTTTGTCGTAAGCCAGACCCTGGCAGGCACCATCTCCGACAACTTCAAGAAAGCCACGGATAATCCCTACCTTATGTCAATAATCGCCCCCGACGGCCTGCCCCTTGAAGCCGGCGATGTCTACAAGAACCTCGACCTGGCCAAGACCCTCCGCCTCATTGCCAAGGAAGGCCCCGACGCTTTCTACAAAGGTGAAATCGCTAAGGCCATTGCCGCCGACATGAAGGCCCATAACGGCCTCATCGACGAAGCCGACCTGGCCCAGTACAAGGCCATCGAGCGCGAGCCCGCCACGGGACTCTACCGCGGCTACGATATCGTGTCCGCGCCGGCACCGGTTGGAGGCTTCCTCCTCATCCAGGCTCTCAACATGCTGGAAAACTACAACCTCAAGTTCCTGGGCTTCGATTCGGCCATGAAGCTCCACCTCTTCGCCGAGGTTCTGGCCAGAGCCTTTGATGACTACTACAACGTCCTGGGCGACCCGGACTATGTGGATGTCCCCATGAAGGCTCTCACCTCCCAGGGCTATGCCGACGCCAAGGCCAAATCCATCAAGCTGGATGCCATGACCAGCAAGTACGACAAGGTGGATCCCAACAGCGAACACTGGAGCACCACCCACATG
>JAVEYV010000388.1:0-2705 GCA_034003305.1 Spirochaetia bacterium
GCACTTGGGCATGGCCTCTGCCAGACCCACTACTTCGATTCCAGCTTGAAGAGCGTGATAAGCAGCAATTAGCCCCACGTTACCCCCACCGATAATGAACAACCGCTTGGTGGGACGAACAAGATCGCGGTTTACCAGAGTCTGAAATGCTCCGGCTCCGTATATGCGTGCAAGTTTGTTACCCGGAAAACGCAGGAACTTCTCTCTGGCCCCAGCAGCGTTCAAGATCAATCTTGGCTGTACCAGTTTATATACTCCATCTTTCAGGATGCCGACCTTTTGATCGCTGAAAACAAACAGCGCGGTGCTATTGAGCCAGGTCTTCACTGTGGGATAATTCGCCACATTATCTGCCAGTATCATACCAATATGGTGTCCCCTGGTACCAGCGCGGCTATCTTCTTCCGAGCCGAAGAACTTATGTGTTTGCAGTACCAGCTTACCGCCCAGGCGGTTTTTATCGTCAATTAAAAGCGTATCCACGCCATGTGTACCAAGCTCTATGGCTGCCGACAGACCTGCGGGTCCACCACCAATGATCAGTACATCGCAATTCAGTTCTTCCAAAGGACTAAACTCCATTGGTTCTTGATCTTCCGGTAGCACGGGGAGCCCTTCAGCACTGGATACTATCATGTTTACCTGCACTGGGGTCATACATGACTTTACGGCAACTCCATTGGCGATTACCGTGCATTTGGCACACTGACCATTGGCACAGAATATTCCCTGTGCCGAGCCGTCCTTGTGATGATGGCCAAAAACGTCGATCCCATTAGCTATCAGCGCAGACGAGATCATTTCACCCTCGCGGGCCTCCAAATGTTTCCCATTGAAGTAGAAACCGATCATCTTGTATTCTGGAACCTCCAGAATTGGGTGCTCGGTAATGCGGGATTGCTCCATTATCCAAACTCCTTTAGTGAGTATATATTAGCATATCATGATACCTTTTTCAGGTCTTTTGGCTAAAAAGATTTGAGAAGCCCTGCTATGTCAAGAAAAAGTGTGGCTCAAGTCTGAGCTTACCATCTCCACCAGGCGCTTGCATGAGGTATGGAAACAGCGCCCCACAATCTTACTGTGGAGCGCTAACAACATTATTAACTCAGCGTTATATTCCCAACCCAGTAAGGAGATTCACGCTGATGCGGGCTGATTCGTATATAGTGGGCAGCCCCGATCCAGGATGCGTACCTCCCCCCACGAGATAACAATTTTCCAGCTCTTCAAACTTGTTGCGAGGCCTGAAGTACAGCATCTGATCCAGGCTATGAGCAAGATTGAAGGTAGCCCCAAAATAGACGTTGTAGTGATTTTGCCAATCTGCCGGGGTGATGATAAGTACTTCCTCAATGTGTTGATCCAGATCCTCCAGAGAGGGTATGTGCTGCATGATCAGCTTGATCACCTGATCGCGATACCGCTTCTTTTCACGTTCCCAGTTTATGCCGCTCTTATTATTGGCAACTGGAACCAGCACATACAGTGCAGATTTGCCTTCCGGAGCAAGCGAGGGATCAAGGGCGGAGGGATTGTGCAGGTAAAATGCCGTATCTTCATGCAGGGTCTTGGCGTCGAAGATATCGCTCACATTTTCTTTGTATGTGGGGCTAAAGCGGATATTGTGATGCGGCAGATCTACCTTTTTGTTCACTCCCAGATACAGCATAAAAGTTGAGCAGGAATAGCCCATAGTTTTCAGCTTGGAACGATTGTATTTCTTTAGCGTACCCGGTGCAACCAAGCTGGATATGGAGTGCGCAAAGTCGGAATTGATAAAGACAGCGTCGGCAAACAGTTCGCTGCCATCCATCATCCTCACACCCTTCACTTTTTTACCTTCCAGAATCAGTTCCTTTACGGTGCTGTTCAACATGACCTTACCGCCATCTTCTGCGATCACTTTGGCCATCGCTTCCGAGATTCTGTTTAGTCCGCCCATCACATGATAGATCCCCTCATGATGTTCCACATAGGGGATGAAGGTGAATGCTGCGGGACAATCCCAAGGAGACATGCCCAGATACTTGGATTGGAAGGTGAAGCTGAGCCGCAGCTTTTCGCTCTTGAAATAGTTACCCAGTTCGCCATACAGGGATTTCCCAATGGACATGATCGGGATAGCGCCTAAAAAGTGTTTGGAAACCATGCTTTGCGGAGTATGATATGGTATCTGTAAACAAGGCAGAAGCCGATCATAACGTTTCTTCTCCCGCTGCATGAATTTATCCAGCCCATCCTCTTCACCAGGAAACAGTCTGGCCACGTCGTCGCGCATATCCTTCAGATCATTCCTGATATCCAGCTCAAACTCCGGAAAGTAAAGCCGATACATGGGATCAAGTCTGTGAGTTTGCAGATAATCCTCAGTCTTCCGCCCCACTGCGTTAAACATCTCATCGAGGATAAACTTCATCATTAGAAATGTGGGACCAGTATCAAAATGATAATCCCCAAGTTCTATGCGAGCATTACGGCCACCCACCCGGTCAGCCTTCTCCAAAACTGTTACGTTGTAGCCTCTGTTCTGTAAAAGCATCCCGGCAGTCAATCCCCCGGGGCCGGCACCGATAATTAGAACATCCTTTTTCATAAAGCACTCTTCCTTAATGTCATTCATCGTTTTGCACTTTTATGGACGTTTACAAAAGCGTCAATGAAAATCGTTACTCCACTACTTAACGCTCTCAAAGCTTAGTTAT
>JAVEYV010000389.1:0-2698 GCA_034003305.1 Spirochaetia bacterium
CGAAACGGGTAGAGGGCATCGGTATCTGCCTTTTCCAGCTTGCTGATTTGCTCCCCCAGGGTGGCAAGACGCAATTCGAGGTCTTTCACTATTGGGGAATTTGCGTCATAGTTAGTTTTCGCAAGCACTAAATCCACTTCCAGCTTCATTTTACTGGCAATCAGATCAGAGTATTGGAGGACTAACTGCGAGGATTGCTCACGTAAATTCACTGCCTTGTGTTCTGTCTGAAACTGGCTGATGGCAGTTTGTAGAGAGTCTATTGTCGTCCACAGCTCATTCACTCTTTGTTCCAGATAAATCCGGTTTGTCCTTCCCTTCACCATCCGGCTGTGTTTCAAGTAATCTTCCAGGCGAGTCACGTAAAAATCAGCGATATTGCGGGAAAGAGCTTTGGATTTGGTCTCAATCCTCACATAAACAAGGTTTTCATCCTCATCATAATTTATGAATACCACACGGGGGATTTTTTCAAGCGCGTCATCCATATTCGCCAGAGAATCGGGATCGGTGAGTTTGAAGTAATCAATCAGACTGTAGCGGCGAATCACCTCTTCGGTGAAGCTTCTGGATTTCATGATGTTTACGCATGCCATCGCTTCATCTTGAGCGCTGCTTTCCACCAGATCCTTGATCATTTTGCTCATGGAAGATGCAGATTGGGTCAACTCCAGAGATCTGTTGCTCCGAGCATAGAACACAGCCTCGGAACTCCAAATCATCGGCGCAAGCATGCTGTAGGTTACGGCCGCCACCATGGCGATGGATACGATGAATATTATCAATCGCCGGTTCTTCAGTACGATCCTGATGACCTCGATGAGATCCAGTTCCATCATGATATATCCCAATCGTCGGACCAGAAATCCGATTCAAGGCTACTCTTTGTTCTTTGTGACATTCTTGCTATCCTTATCATTTGGCCAAAACTGAGAATAATCAAACCACTATCACGGTTTTCACACTTGCTATACGCGTCAAGCTATTTCCACAATCGCGTCTGTAACAAAACCAATTTGAGAACGCGTACAGCAAAACCGGGAGCTTGAACGAGGTCCAGGTGACATAAATCTATCGAAAAAAAGAGGTTTTCTGATGGTATGGAATGTAAACTGCATTAAGATATTTGATAGTAAACAGAATTCCTGTGGAGGTATAGATGCGCTCAAGGTTTACAGCGCCCATACTGATAGTGTTGTGGCTGCTTGCGCTGGGTCTCGCGGCTCAGAGCGTAAGCTTCAATATTTCTCCCAAAATCCTTGGTCCCGGTGACACAGGTACCATCAGCGCAACGCTGACGATTCCCTCTGATCGTAAACAGAGTGTGGATCCCAATGATCCCGCCTATTTTTACATCGAGGCCAGCCATCCTGATCTGCAGATTGCCCCGATGGTGTTGCCCAAGCCCACCAAGATTGTTTCCGACACCGAGTGGCAATACTACCCTTCAGTAAAGCTAAGTCTGCCTTTTACAGTTCGGTCCGGTGCTAAACCGGGCAATAAGACCCTGGATGTCCTGATCAGCTACAATCTCTGCTATGCCAGCGGGATGTGCGATCCTCCGGAAGAGAAAACAGCCACGCTATCCTTTAGCATTCAGGAGTCACGTCCGGTATCCGAAACCATGCTTGCCAGTGATCCTGAAACGGCGGTTACCGATACGGATGAGACCGTGGTTGAAACTGAAGTGCCGGAAGCTGATGCGCAGAGTTCTGCAGAAGAAAGCGCGGCTGAGCCTCCGGCAAAACAAAGCGGATTGAGCGAAATCCTGAAGTACCTAATCTTTGCCTTTTTGGGCGGCCTGATCCTGAATATTACTCCCTGCGTCCTGCCCATCTTGCCCATCCGCATCATGAGCATCATCAATCAAGCTCAGAAAGATCGCAGCAAGGTCTTTAGACACGTGATGGTTTACACCCTGGGCGTACTGATCTCCTTTGCCATTCTGGCGGGCATTTTCATCGGTATCCAGGCTGCGGGCAGCACTGCCGGCTGGGGTACGCAAAACCAGAACCCATATTTTGGAGTAGCGCTGCTGGCGATCGTCTTTGTCTTCGCTCT
Organism: Spirochaetia bacterium; assembly: GCA_034003305.1. Classification (GTDB taxonomy): domain Bacteria; phylum Spirochaetota; class Spirochaetia; order Treponematales; family Rectinemataceae; genus UBA2256. The sequence goes on from JAVEYV010000389.1 coordinate 2,062, forward strand.
TTCCCTCCTGGGCATCTTTGAAATCACCGCTCCGGGGATGAATACTGCCAGTAAAGCCACCACCAAGGGCGGTTACGGCGGCAGTTTCTTTGGCGGCATCTTTGCTTTTTTGATGGCTATCTCCTGCACGGGACCTTTCCTGGGCGCGGCGCTGCCTTTTGCCATGAATCTTCCCCCCTTGCTGATCATGGTCTTTTTCCTCTTGATCGGGCTGGGCTTTGCCTTCCCCTTCATTCTCATCGGCATGTTCCCCAAAGCGCTGAAGATCATCCCCAAGCCGGGAGATTGGATGGTGCTATTCAAAGAACTGATGGGCTTCGTGCTGCTCTATCTGGTTTATACCATGCTCAAGACCACCCTGGCGCTGACCGGCGGATTGTATCTGATGAGCGTGATCTGGTTCCTCTTGATCCTGGGCTTTGCCGTGTGGTTATACGGCAAGTTTGTGCGCTTTGAATACAGTAAAACCACACAGTGGATCTTCACCATCATCCCCCTCCTGATGATCATCTTTGCCGCTGCCTATTACCTGCCGATTCAGGAAAAACACCTGGCAGTGGAGCAAACGCAACCCGTGGGCGCCGAGATGCTGCAATCCACTCATGCTCCCGAGGGCTGGTATGTGTTTTCACCAGAG
>JAVEYV010000390.1:0-2682 GCA_034003305.1 Spirochaetia bacterium
TAGTATGCGCCGCCCATGGCAAAGGACTTTCTCAGGCTTTCGGGATTAGTGTCCGAGCAAGGGATGACAAGGGCATCTTCAAGCCCGAATTTTTTCTTCAGGGTTTCTTCAATGCCGAGGAGGTTAACCCGCGGGTGTTTGAGCGTAAAGCGGATAACTTCCAGGTCCCGGGCTTTTTCCAGATATCGTTGGACTTTTTGCCGGGAGAGGAATATTTTTTCCGCGATTTCAGCCTGCGTTAATTTTTCTTTATAATAGAGCCAGGCAATTCTCGTGATGAGATCTTCTTCGGAATCATCGCTGAATGCGGCTGATTTCGTCCCTCCCGTCCTTGCCATCTATGCAATCCTCACGAGTCAGTCGGGTTAATCGATACCATTATCGATGCCTGATCTCCCCGGTTGATAGTAACAGCAAAGACAATAAACAGGGGAGTTAAAAACCAAGGCGTTGATAAAGAATACGGAGATTGAGTCCCCGTGTTAAGGGGTGTATAAGCGTCTTGGTTTTCTATCAATTCAATCAAGGTAAGCCTTCTTAATTTTACAGCGAGTGTTTCTCAGCAGAATGCGAGAACACCGCCGTCCACGACCAGGGTTTGCCCGGTGCAATAATCCGAGTCGCTGGAAGCGAAATATAAGACAGCGCCGAGCAGTTCTTCCGGTTTTCCGAGCCTGCCTACAGGAATAGGATCCACAACCTGTTTTGTAAAATTCGGATCACTCATGGCGCGTTCGGCCATCCCGGTGTTCGTGGTACCGGGGACAACGGCGTTTACCTGGATATTCCAGGGGACAAGTTCGAGGGCCAGCGACCTCGTAATAGTAAGCACCGCCGCTTTAGTCGAATGGTACGAACAGAGTCCGGCTTGGGCTGCAAGGGCGCCGATGGAGGAAATATTGACGATCTTTCCGTGCTTTTGTTTTTTCATCACTTCGGCCGCTGCCTGGCTGCAGAAGAGTGTGCCTTTGGCATTGACAGCCATATGCTTGTCCCAATTTTCTTCCGTGATTTCACAGACAGGCTGGGCGTCCAATATCGCTGCATTATTGACCAGGGCATCCAGTGATCCGAAGGTATCGACTGCCTTCTTGACAAGGGTTGCCGCGTCGGATTTTTTGGAAATATCGGTTCGAACAAAGAGAGCCTTGCCCCCCGAGGCCTTAATAGCCGCTTCGACTTCTTTTCCCCTGACTTCGTCAAGATCGGCGATGACGACATTCGCTCCTTCTCGAGCAAGGCCTACTGCGTATGCCTTGCCAATGCCCTGGGCTCCGCCGGTAACAATAGCTGTTTTGTTCTGCATCCTCATAGTAACCTCCTCGAAACAAGGTAGACCAGCAATTGTGGAGCTATTGCTCACATATTGAATATATGCTCAATTGAAGCATAAACGAGGTATCTAAAGCTGTCAATCATAAACCTTGGCGCCGAAGAGGAAAAAGATCATTGACAAGGAGGGGGTACGGATTTAGTATTATCCTGCGCTTTATACCGATCCGTCTGGCACGGGAATAAAGCGTTTTTAGTTTCCTTATCGGGAGGAATTTACATGAAAAAAGCACTTCTTGCGCTTTTGATTTTGGCTTTAGTGGCGGCGCCCGCCTTTGCCCAGTTTAAGGTCGGTCTTGTGACCGATGTCGGCGGCATCGACGATAAGTCGTTCAATCAGGGCACCTGGGAAGGCATTGTCCGCTTCGCCCAGGAGTACAAGCTGCCCAAGGCGAACTATAAGTATCTGCAGTCCTCAGCCGAGGCTGACTATGTTCCCAATCTTTCCACCTTTGCCGATGAGGGGCTCAATCTCATCATCGCCCCCGGATTCCTCTTTGAAACAGCCATGGGCGACGTTGCGGCCAACTACCCGGCCCGCAAGTTCCTCATTCTTGACGCCGTAGTGGCCAAGCCTAATGTTGTAAGCGCCACATTCGCCGAGCACGAAGGCTCCTTCCTGGTTGGCGTGGCCGCGGCGCTCAAGGCCAAGGCCGAAGGCAAGAACGTCCTGGGATTCCTGGGCGGCATGCAGTTCCCCCTCATCGAGAGGTTCCAGGCTGGCTTCGAGCAGGGCATCAAGGCGATTGATCCCAGCATGAAGGTACTGGTGGACTATGCCGGCGATTTTGCCGCTCCCGATAAGGGACAGGCTATCGCCCAGAAACAGTTCAACGCCGGTGCCTACATAATTTTCCACGCCGCAGGCGGCAGCGGTAACGGCATGATCAAAGAAGCCAAAGAAAGATCCCAGAAGGGAGATATCCGCTGGGCAATCGGTGTGGACAAGGACCAGTATCCTGACGGAATCTATGGCGACAAGTCTGCGATTCTGACCTCGATGATGAAGCGGGTCGACGTCGCTGCCTATGAGGTTTCCAAGATGACCATGCAGGGCAAGTTCCCCGGCGGACAGAATCTGGTCTTCTCCCTCGCCAACGACGGCGTCGGAATCCCTGACAAGAACCCCAACCTTTCGGATGACATCGTCGCCAAGGTAAAGGAATACGCTGTTAAGATTAAGGCCGGCACACTCAAGGTCTCCGAGGTTCCGGCAAAATAAAGTAAGGTTATGTTTTCTCGGTTTTGACGCGAAACTTCGAGGCTGAAAGGGGGCTGTCCAGGAAGAAAAACCTGGGCAGCCCCTTTTTTTGTGCAGCCGACTTAAGCGGCGCTGCAGCTTTGCCGGTT
>JAVEYV010000391.1:0-2680 GCA_034003305.1 Spirochaetia bacterium
TTAATGGCTTCCGGGCGAGTTCCGTAAATAAAAAGCACACGTTCTTTTTGCATAAATGTTCTCAGTTCGCCTTTATATTGATTTTCCGGCAGAAACAAATCGATGAACCTTCATTTCACAAAACATCTCTTCGTTTGAGCATCGAATCGCCCGCCTTGCTGATTCTTCGATAGAGCACAATGAATCCCAAGATGCCTATCGTTTTCAGAACGATCGCACCAGTCGGTTTCAGGTAATCGGCGATCAATACGATCGATCCTAGTGTCGCGGTAGATGAATAGAGTATTGCGAGTATCCTTCGGTTGCTCATGCCTAGGTCCAACAGAATATGATGCACATGCTTTCGATCCGGAGCGAATAACGAAACCTTCCGTTTAAATCTTCTTAGGATTGCCGCCAAGGTATCGACGATTGGTACGATGCACAGCGCCATTGATGAAAGAAGATTCGCAGAGTCTCCATTTTTAGCCCCGCTTTCCACCATGCTCAGCAGCGGTAAAACTGAGATGAAAAAGCCCAAGAATAAACTTCCGGAGTCGCCCATAAATACCAAGGCCGGAGGGACGTTGTACAACAGAAAGCCGAGGGTAGCGCCGGCGAGCGCTAGGGCAAAATAACTTGAAAGATAGCTGCCAACCTTGAAGAAGATCAGCGTCCACACCCCCGCGATGATAAGCGCGATGCCTCCTGCGAGACCATCAAGTCCATCGATGAGGTTGAACGCATTGGCGACACCGACAATCCAGAACACGGTGAGGGGAATCGCCAACCAACCTAATCGGATCGAATTAACCATAAACGGCAGATGAATGCTGTCGAATCTGAATCCCGCCAACACTACCGCTAAAGCCGCCAAGCACTGTAAAGCAAACTTTATATAAGCCCGCAGGGCATGAATGTCATCCACCAATCCGATAGCGTGGAATATTAAACCAGCCCCTATGACGACTAAAAAACGCAGTGGAAACGATACCGCTCCGGGATTGAGGAATGCGGAAACCGCAAGGGTTGCCAAAAGCCCTGCTCCCCATCCGAGGGCTATGCCAATTCCGCCGAGACGAGGAATCTTTCCTGAATGGATCTTTCTTCCGCCGGTACTGTCGAATAAGCCGTGTTGGCTCGCCAGCTGGATGATATACGGCAACATGAGCGCTGACACGACGAAGGAAACGAAAGCACAAATAGCTCCGGTCATGGCTTTTTCTCTCTTGTAAAAAATCTTATCATAACTTTTCTTTTACATCGCCATAGAAGGTGAAAGAATGTTCAATAATTGAACATTATAGATAGTATCCCGACATGCGTGCAAGCATGGAGTTGCTTTTTAAATGAAATCGAGAATTATTCTTTATGCAAACTCCGAATAAGCGAGTCGCAAACCATATCTATCTGGTCTTTTGAGATACTCGGATACAATGGCAACGTGAGTTCGTGCTCGCAGATATACTCAGCGGTTGGCGTCGGTCTTACCTTTCCCTTGTAAGCGCTAAAACCTTGAATCGCGGGATAGTGTATGCTTGTTTGTATACCGTCTTCTTTCATCGCTTCTATAACCCGAGCTCTGTCGACACCTTCGGGAAGGAGCACCGGCATAATATGGTACGTGGGAATGCCCCGATCAAATGAGCGGAAAGGAATGATTAGATCGTCGATTTCATCAAGACGCTGGAAATAGTGGTTAACAGCCTGAGCCCTGGCGGCGTTCGCCTCTTTTAGTTTCGACAATTGGACCAAGCCTAAGGACGCGCGGATTTCGTCGATCCGATAATTGAAGCCCGGTTCGACCACGTCGTAATTGGCCGCGCGCCCTTGCATTCTGTCGAAACTGGCGACCGTCATGCCGTGGCTACGCAGGTTCTTGCATTTCTTGAATAAGTTTTCATCTCTTACTGCAACCAAGCCCCCTTCGCCTACGGCCAGGTTTTTATTGGAGAAAAAGCTCCATGCGGACAATTCGCCAAAAGTCCCTAGTTTGCGCCCTCGATAGGTTCCGCCGTTCGCATGCGCACAGTCCTCGATGAGTATTACCTTGTGCCTTCTACATAGTTCCACAATCGGATCCATATCACATGCGTAGCCTGCGTAATGGACGATCATAACCGCCTTTGTTCGTGGGGTTATCTTGGCTTCGATATCAGTGGGATCCATCGACCAGTCCGTTACCGAGGTAACATCCGCGAGCACAACTTCGGCGCCGGAGACCCGCACCGAATTGAGGTCCGCGATAAATGTCAACGATGGTACGATTACTTCGTCGCCCGGCCCAATGCCCGCCGCCAATACCGCCATATGAAGCGCCGCGGTTCCATTGGCTACGGCGAGGCACATGGAGCCTTCGCCTAATTCTTCGGCATATGCGGCCTCAAAAATCTGAGTTTTGGGCCCCATAGTGATCCAGCCCGATCTTAAAGTGTCCAGTACGGCATCGTACTCTCGTTGATCATAATTCAATTGAAAAAGTTGAACTTTCCACTGCATCGCTTGCTCCGAACTCAATTCTTTGAATATTTCCTCTACACAATTTTGATAGCGTCACAGGCTTCGTCTAGATTGTATTCTCTTGCGCACTTTGATGCGTCATCCGGATTTTACCGCCCGTATGAAGAATCGTAAAGCAAAGAAAGAATCTTATTAGCTAAATCGTGGTCGCTGTTTTTAGCGAGAAAACCAAGCTCATGAC
>JAVEYV010000392.1:0-2671 GCA_034003305.1 Spirochaetia bacterium
ATGAAGATGCGGTCCTGGTGACAGGCGTCATCTACAAAGATCCCAAACAGGCCGCAAATAACAACAGCCCCGGTGGACCCGGCATGAGAAGGTTCTGATGTCCGGTACCCTGCTTCAAACCGAAGCCCTCGCCAAGACCTATCAGATGGGTGATATCCACGTGCATGCGCTCAGGGGAGTGAATCTGCAGGTGCAGCGCGGCGAATTCATTGCCATTATGGGAGCCAGCGGCAGCGGTAAAACTACCTTTATGAACCTTTTAGGATGTTTGGATAAAGCTTCTACGGGGTCTTACATCCTGGATGGGATTGCCGTTCATGAGATGAGTGACGAAGAGCTGACGTCCATTCGCAATCAAAAGATCGGTTATGTGTTTCAAAGCTTTTATCTGCTCCCTCGTACCACTGCTTTGGAAAATGTGGAATTGCCCTTGTTGTATTGCCATAGGTGCTCCCTGCACGAACGGCATGAGAAGGCGATGAAGGCGCTATCAATCGTGGGAATAGAGGATCGCGCCCGCCATTTCCCAAATCAACTGTCCGGCGGTCAACAGCAAAGGGTTGCCATTGCTCGTGCCATCGTCAATGATCCCGTCTTCATTCTAGCCGATGAACCCACCGGAAATCTGGATACGAGAACCAGCATCGAAGTAATGGCGGTGTTTCAAGAATTGCATTCACAAGGTAAGACCGTGATTCTGGTGACGCACGAAAACGACATCGCACAATATGCGCAGCGGCAGATCACCTTCCGGGATGGTCTGATTATATCAGATAAAACCAATCCCAAGCCCAGGATTGCCAGCGAAGACCTGAAGAACCTGCCCAAACTCGATGAGGAGGACTAAGCGATGTCAGTATTAGGTATTATTCGAATCGCTTTCAAATCCCTAGCGCGAAATAAGACCCGCACCTTTCTAACCATGCTTGGCATCATCATCGGGGTCGCCGCAGTGATTACCATGCTGGCGATAGGTCAGGGAGCGAAGAAGATCGTCGAAGATCAGGTGAATTCCATGGGCACAAACGTGATCATGGTTTATTCAAACTTCAGCCAATCCACTGTGCGTCAAGCTGCCGGTGGTGGGAATCTATTGGAAATCGAGGATGTGGAAGCCATCAAGAATCAACTGGATGGGATACTCTATGCAACCCCAGTGTATAACTCTTTTGGGCAATTGAAATACGAGGGAAACAACTGGCGTACCGGTGTCACGGGCGTGGATGCAGATTTCTTCTTTATTCGCGATATGCAAGTGAGTAGCGGAGAATTGTTCCATAGCTCAGATGTGGAAAACGGCGCAAAAGTATGCGTTATCGGCAAGACAGTGGCCGACAATCTCTTTGGCGATGTGGACCCAGTAGATAAGATCATCCGCATCCGCAACATCCCCTTCACCGTGAAAGGTGTCTTGAAATCCAAAGGACAGAGCGTGATGGGAAACGATCAGGACGATACAGTGATCGCGCCCTATACCACCGTATATACGAGATTGCTTGGGCATCGCTGGCGTAACATGACGATCCTGGTATCTGCCAGCTCGCGGGATATAATCCACATAGTGCAACAGGACATTATGGATCTACTGCAAACCAGGCATCGGGGAACCACCAGCGAGGAGTTTGTGGTAACATCACAGACCGATCTGGCACAGACGGCGAATGATGTATCCAATACCATGACGATTTTATTGGCGTCGATCGCGGGGATATCGCTGTTGGTAGGAGGCATCGGGATCATGAACATTATGCTGGTATCAGTCACCGAACGCATCAAGGAGATCGGGATCCGTATGGCTGTGGGTGCAGGAAAGCGTGATGTATTGCTACAATTCATCATTGAAGCCGTAGCCATCAGCATTATGGGCGGTATATTGGGCATTGTGCTTGGTTTCACAGCCGCGAAAATCGTAGGTGACGCAATGAAATGGAGTATCGCGGTAACGCCATGGTCAGTACTGCTCTCGGTAGGCTTCTCGATGGCGATCGGGATCTTTTTTGGCTGGTATCCTGCCAGGAAAGCCGCAAATCTGAACCTCATTGATGCTCTGAGATACGAGTAAAGCATTACCATTCATACAAGATTCAGGCCGGACATTGTATCCGGCCTTTCTGTTGCCGGTTCGCGTAATCAGGGTGGAATGACTCTTCGTAATGCCAGGCAATACTTTTTTTGTGGACAAAGATACCTTGCGCAGAATCATGGCGCATCAGATCATTTCAGCACGTTCAGGAGCTAAATAAAGGATACTTATTATGAAGAGCGATGCGGATTGTCCGCTTTCCAAGATACGAAACATCGGCATCATGGCACACATTGATGCCGGAAAGACGACCACTACAGAGAGGATTCTGTATTACACAGGCTTTCTGCACAAGATGGGTGAGGTGCACGACGGTAACGCATTTACGGACTGGATGGAGCAGGAACGCGAACGCGGCATCACCATCACGTCGGCTACCGTGACCTGCCCCTGGATGGATCATCAGATAAACATCATAGATACTCCCGGGCACGTGGATTTTACGGCAGAAGTGGAACGTTCGCTGCGAATCCTTGATGGGGCGGTGGGCGTATTTTGCGCGGTAGGTGGAGTGGAACCCCAATCGGAGACAGTGTGGCATCAAGCCGATCGTTATCATGTTCCCCGCATGGCATACGTGAACAAGAT
>JAVEYV010000393.1:0-2667 GCA_034003305.1 Spirochaetia bacterium
GATGTCATCGAAGACACCCTGCCCATGATCCGCGCCATAATCCCGGCAAAAGTATCCATCCTGACGGAGATCAACAGCCACAGCTATGCCCGTGTGGATTGCACAGAAATGCAACAAGTTATGCTGAATCTGGCCACCAATGCATTCCATGCCATGCAGCCAGATGGTGGCACCTTAAAAATCTCTCTGGAAGAAAAGGCCGGATTCGAGCTGATCGGGATTGATCCCAAGGTGCTGCTGGAAAGCCCCTATCTGCACCTGAGTGTTAGCGATACCGGCAGCGGCATCGCTCCAGAGCTAATCTCCCGTATCTTTGATCCCTATTTTAGCACCAAAGCCAGCGGCGAGGGAACCGGACTGGGACTCTCCATCGTTCACGGCATCGTGAGTGGATATCGCGGCTTCATCACGGTTAGCAGCGATCTGGGCGATGGCAGCACTTTCAATATCTATATCCCTGCCGTGGAATCTTCCCGGGTAAAAGCCCCCGCTGCCAAGGCCGAGATCTTCCCCTTCATCCCGGCACGTGTGTTGATCGTGGATGATGAGATGGCGCTGGCGGATATCTTCAGTCAATCGCTGAAGACCGGAGGATATTCAGTGCAATCATTCACCGATCCCGCACATGCTCTGGAAGCCTTCACAAAAAGCCCCAATAACTTCGATCTCATCATCGCGGATATCAATATGCCCACCATGGATGGGATCAAGTTTGCTACCGAAGCGCTAAACGCCCGGGAAGTGCCTGTGATCCTCTACACCGGATTCCTGGATGCCAATCTGCAGCACAGAGCTGAAAGCATCAGTATAAAATACATTTTGAACAAACCCATCATGCCGGATGAAATGGTGAAGGCGGTGCGCAAGGCCATGCATGAATGGACCATTGCTCAGAGCTAAGAGAATGTAGAGAGCCGCTAATTGTATCGTGTTTAGTTTGAAATGACATAATCCATGCCCAGCCCACCACCCAATATTGTATGGGGCTCCGCCCCATGCCCCGTTTTATTATGTCATTTCAAACTAAACACCATACTATACATTGTAAATCGTAAATTGTAAATCGTAAATTGCTCAGACTCCCAGTTTCTGGCATGCCAGCCTTGCCGCTTCTTGGTGCGCTGTCTTTTTGGTATTGCCCTTTCCCACGCAGCTAAACTTATTTCCCACATGTACTTCCACCACAAAGGTCTTCTGATGTTCCGGGCCTTCTTCGGCGATGGTGACATACTTGGGAGGATCCTGATTGCGGCCCTGCAGGTATTCCTGCAGGATGGATTTGTAATTCACCAGTTCGTCGCGGGTGACAGTTTCTTCATAATCCACCAGGATCTGGCTTTTGATAAATCGTGTAGCCGCGGCGATCCCGCTATCCAGGTAGATGGCGCAAATCAAGGCCTCCACGCTGTCTGAAAGTATGGATGGCTTGGCCGCTCCACCCGAGGCAGCTTCTTCCGGACTGAGCAGCAGGTACTTTCCCAGTTCCAGATTGTTAGCTTTCAGAGTGAGATAGGTCTCGCTGACGATCTTGGATTTCAGCTTGGAGAGTCTTCCCTCCTGCTCTTCGGGATGGCGGGCAAAGAGTTCCTTGGATATTACGAAGCCCAATATGCTATCGCCCAGAAATTCCATGCGTTCAAAAGGAGAGGGGGCCTGATGATCCCCAAAGTGACGACGCAGATAGGATTTGTGGGTGAGAGCAGCCTTGAGCAAGGTGATATCGTGAAAAGTGTAATCAAATCTCTTTTGCAATTGACCCAAGCTTTTTTCCCATTTGGGATAGGGTTCCGGCATGCGTTTTCCGTTGAAGTAATCCAGGATTTGGGTAATAATCTTTTTCAATCTAACACTCATTGCTTCTCTTTCAAAAAGCTCCCGCCGAATACTGGATCCGGCGGGATAATAGTGGTTCAGGAATCAGCTTGTATAGCGTTTAATCACGATTGCGCTGTTGTGTCCCCCAAAACCCAGTGAGTTCGAGAGCGCAGCGTTTACCGTGTGTTTCACGGAACAGCCCGCAGTGTAATCCAGATCGCAATCGGGATCAGGATTCACCAGATTGATCGTGGGATGGATGATGCCGGTTTCGATGGTTTTTACGCAGACGATGGCTTCGATGCCTGCGGCAGCACCCAACATATGCCCCACCATGGACTTGGTGGAGTTTATCTTCATCTTGTAGGCACGCGCGCCAAAGGCACGCTTGATGGACATGGTCTCGCCCTTGTCGTTCAATGGAGTGGAAGTGCCGTGGGCATTCACATAATCAATGTCGTCGGGATTCAGTGAGGCGTCTTTGATCGCCATCAGGATTGCCCTGGTGCTACCTTCGCCATCTTCCGTGGGCGCAGTGATGTGATATGCGTCTCCGCTGGCTCCGTATCCCACCAGCTCGGCGTATATGTGGGCTCCACGCGCTTTGGCGTGTTCCAGCTCCTCCAGCACGAGGAATGCCGCACCTTCACTCATCACAAATCCATCACGTTCCCTGTCAAAGGGACGCGACGCGGTTTGGGGGTCGTCGTTGCGGGTGGAAAGAGCGCGCATGGAGGTAAAACCACCCACTGCCAGAGGGGGTACTGCTGCTTCCGGGCCGCCGGATACGAGGATATCGGCAGCGCCAGATTGGATGGTGCGGTATGCCGTACCTGGCGCGTGATTGGCGCG
>JAVEYV010000394.1:0-2663 GCA_034003305.1 Spirochaetia bacterium
TCGCCGGAAGGGCTTTGCCTCACAGGCCGCCGATCCTTGCGGGACCCCTTTCGGGCGTCCACTTATATATAAGCAATAGGCGTGCCAAATATTTGACAGGATAACAGGAATTTTCAAGATTTACTAATAAAATATTATAATAAAAAGATTAATATAGATTAAATAATCATTGCTGAAGCTTGATTGTCGCATTTTTTTATAAATTATAGGCGCTTGGGGCATTGAAAACTGGCCTTGGGAAACAAAAATCTCCAGAAATCAGGCATGGGGCGGGTGAAATTTACTCAAACGTATCAAAAATAGCCTGTTTGGTGTATCAAAAATGCACAATAGGTTCTTATTCAATCCTGTTTTGACGTATTTCTTCGATACACGTCAGGAACTCTCCCAGAAGGGCGTGATTCAAGGCCTCGGCAGCAGTTTTATTTGGCTTGCCCTGGAGGCCGAGGGCTTTTATCCTCTGGTCTACAGACAGGGGCTTGCCGACGATCACTATCCCTTCCTTGGGGCGAAGATTCTTTCTATGAGAGATATTACCACCCTTGAGCCGAGAGATTAAATCGAAATAATTCTGGGCGGTTTCTATGTAGAGTTCCAAAGGATCGTCGGCCTTCAGGCGCTCCAGGTCGAGATAGTAGGCCAGATCCACCAGTTCCATATGCCGGGAGGCGTACCAGGCTTCGCCTGAGAGCCTGTCGGCAAGGGAGCGCTCCAGGGCGGGCAGGTGATCCAAATCGGCTATGTCTGATCTGAAAATCCTGTCCCAGCCGGTCTGTCGTATCCTGTACACCCGTCGGATTTCATCGCCTTCTGGCTTGAGGTGAAAACTGCGCTCGGCTGTAACAAGGGCGGCCTGGCGCAGGCTGGACAGCCGCTCGCCGTTGGAAAGCCCCGGCGTTTCGGGCAGATCGGCGCCATAGAAATGCCGGTACTGCTGTTCTGCCGCTGCCAGCACGGCCTCGCCCAGCCGCTTCAGCCGCTCGAAGCGGTGAGTCCCGGCAGCCTGGGCGAGGCCGCATTCTCCCTCCATGGTCGCTATAAGGGCATCCAGGGATTTTTCAGTTGCTGCAGGCCAGCGCTGGTGAATCGATATGGGCAGGATGACCACATCCTCGCTCCGCCCTTCCTTATGCAAATCTTCGGCGCACCAGAGGCAGATCCTGGATGCCCCCGATTCAAGCCTGGGAGGCTCTTCGCTGGAATAGGAAACCTGGCCTTCCGGCGCCAAGGCTATGGGGTACTGGCCGTCTTTCATCAGGCTGCGGATGCTCTTGATGCTCAGACTGTCGAACTTGGCGTGATAGACTGGCAGGGCTCCCACCCTGGGCAAGAGCCAGCGTTCGAAGGCCCCCGCCCAGAGGGGAACCTCATAGCCGTGCACAAAGTGAGCATGGGGTTTTAGCGGAAGCTCGATCCCTCTGGCCTTAGCTTCCTTGGCAATGAGCCTGCCGATCACATAGGCCATCACCTGTGCCTCATCGCCGTAGGGATGCCGAAAGGCTATCAGGAGCCTGGTTTTGCCCTGAAAAAAATCGGCATAAGCCTGCACCAGCCGCTCCGCATTAACCAGCCTCACCCTGGAAAATCCCAAGGCAACCTTCATATAGAGAGGCGAGATCAGGCGGAAAAAAGCCACCACCAGCGGCCTTACCTTATTCTGCGCGAGCTGAACCGGAGCCTTAGCCTCGGCGATGGGTTGTACGTACATTTTTACCAAGTGTAATGGGAAAGAGGGATGGGCGCAAGGAAAATTCTTAAGCCCCAAAATTCTCAGGTCCATTTAAAAAATATTACTTGACAAATACGATATCCAATCCTAAAGTGTAAAAGTAGCAAATGGTATTTCTATATTCACAAATGTGAATTTTGGAGATTTAGTATATGACAGTGCCTGATAAAGAGGAATTACTGATCCGAATATGTCGGCTTTATTATGAGCAGAATGTCAGCCAGGATTTAATCGCTAAAAAGTTTCATCTCTCGCGTTCCTACATTTCCAAACTTTTAAAAGAGGCCACAAATCTTGGGCTTGTAGAGATTCGTATTAAAGATACTTTACATAGTGAAAGCGAGCTTGAGGCATCTCTTCGCAATCGGTTTGGGCTAAAAAAAGCTATTATTGTCCCAGTTGCGACGCAGCAATTTGAGAAGAAGCTTGATGCAATAGGAACGACTGTTGGCCGATTTCTATATAGTATTTTAAGCGATGACGATATCATTGGTATTTCCTGGGGACTTACGCTAGCCGCTTGCGCTAAACGGCTAATAAAAAAGGATCTTAACAATGTAAAAATCATACAGCTTAAGGGTGGTCTTCCTCATATGGAAGAAGTCGATCGAATGAATGAGATTGCACGGCTTTTTTCCGAAGCGTATACAGCAGAAACACATTTTCTTCCACTTCCATTAATCGTAGATTCCGCAAAAATAAAAAATGCAATTTTACAAGATAGAAAAATTCAAAGCATACTGAATCTCGGTTTAGAAGCCAATATTGTTCTTTTCGCAGTTGGCGAATTTAACGTTAATTCCGCATTGGTTCGATCTGGTTATTTCAACCATGAAGATGTGGAGAGGCTCTGTTCTGAGGGTGCCGTTGGCGATGCTTGTGTAAGAATTATCGATATCAACGGATCGATAATTGCCGAAGAGTACGATGAGCG
>JAVEYV010000395.1:0-2652 GCA_034003305.1 Spirochaetia bacterium
TAGCCACCTTTTTGCCGGCTTTAAGCAATCGAGCAATGTAGGGCTTATAGGCATGGTAGGGTATTCCGCACATCGGCTGACCCTGACGCTGGGTCAGCGTCAGGTCCAGTAAGGCGCTGGCCTGGATGGCATCGTCGAAGAACATCTCGTAGAAGTCTCCCAGGCGAAAAAAGAGAATCGCATCCCTGTACCGGGACTTTATCCGACGGTACTGGTCCAGCATGGATAGGCGTTCAGCCAAGAAATTTCCCCTGCAGCAAGATTATTGGCCGCCGGATAATGCCTGGATAACCTTATCGGTTAAATCCACCGAAGGGCTGTTCCATAGAACAAGGTCAGCTTTTTTATCCTCGGTGGCGAGATTGAGTACCAGAGAATAACCCTCGGCCTCCGCTACCCGGGCTATGGTCGAACTCAGGCGCTGGACGAAGCTGAGATTAGCGCCCACAACCTTTGCCAGAATGTCCAGCTCGTTCTGCCTTTGGGCGGCGAAATCCTTGATCTCCCTGGATCTGCGTTCAATTTCTTTTCCATAGTGCTCGGCGGTCAGCGCGGCGCCCATGGCCTCGAGTTCGGTCTTGCGGGCGTTGAGCTCCCGCACTTCCGCTGTCATACCGTTGATCTCGGCCTGGATCTCGGCCTTTTTAGCCTCGAAATTCTTGAGCGAATCCTGGTCTATGGGAAAGGCCGCAAGAATCCTGGCCATATTGAGCACCGCAACCCTGGTAATCTGCTGAGCCTGTAAAGGCAGGCTGAGGCCGAACATGAGAATTCCCGCAAGGAGGGCGGGCAAATACTTTCTAGAAAGCCCCGGGGCTCTCGATATCATACAAACCTCCTGAATCTATTGTCCGAGATCAATACAGGGGCTGGGTAATGCTGAGCACGAAATCGAAGTCCCAGCCCTTGGTCTTCCAATCTAGGTTCGTTCCGTCGAAGGAGAAGCGCTTTACAAAATAAAAACGGAATGGGAACTGGGGAATGGTAAAGCGCAGTCCCAGGCCGGTGCTGAAGGCCATATTGCTCCAGCTCAGAGAAGAAAATCCCGTACCGGGAATTGCGGCTGGGGTTGGCAGGGTCATATCCAGCATACCTGTCTCTGTTTTCATCGCCCCGGCATCGACAAATAAATCCAGCCAGAGCATCTGTTCCACGATCGGCATCCTTAGTTCGAGCGAATTCTCCCAGAGCATGATTCCTCTGGCGCCGTAGAGTTCGTCCCAACCCCGGGCATTAAAGGTTCCGTCCAGGCTTATCCAGTCTTTGGTGACCTTAAAGGGATACCAGGGCTGGGCGAACAGAGACTGGAATCCCGAATGGGCCATGAGTACCCATTTAAAGTTCCAGGTTTCGCTTAAGGGAATTGTAAAGAGTGTATGATATCCTTCAAGCCTTGTTTCCGACTTCAGGTAGTGCTGACGCTCTGTCGGAAGAACTCCGGTTAGGGTAAAACGCTGCCCGGCGTAGTATCCTGAGGAAGGATTGTACCAGTAATCGAGGTTGTTGAGATAAAACCTTCCATACAGTCTGTTTGATAGAAGCCACTGACCGTTGGTCCGCCTGAACTCTGCCTCGTAAGGCCGGTACTTCGCATCATCGTACTGAATCATGTCGAGGCCTGAACTGACGCCGCCGGCTGCCCCCAGATCTCCGAATCTATACCTGCTTGTATAGCCTAGATTGAATCCGAGGCTGAAATCCCAATTTTCATAGGGCATAAGGTACTGGTCGGGGATTGTTGAAAGCGAGCCGCTCCACAGCCCAGAACCGCTCACCAGGGAGCTGAAGGGATCGGGAATATCTTCTTCGGTAAAAATCGGGGCTATAATATCCTGCCCCGTGGTCTCCGAACTGTGGCTGAAGCCGAAGCTCAAGCCCCGGGAAATGCGTTTTCCGAACAGCCATCCTTCGCTGAAGGAGGTCTCCAGGCTCTGTTCGGATGGCGACAAGGTGAGATTCACCGCCAAGTTGCGGCCCATCCCTCCCAGATTTCTGTCGTTCCACTTGACGAATCCGGAAACAGGAAAGGAGTCTTTATTGCCGAGCCCGCTCAGGGTAACGCCAAACTGAACGTCCGCGGTGCTCATCTCCTCCACGTTGATAATGAGATCCATCAGATTTTCGGCGCTTCCCTGATAGAACTCCGGCTCGGCGTTGGAAAAATATTGGAGGTTGTATAAATTCCGCAAACCTTCAATGATCTTTGCCTGAGAAAAGATATCCCCCTCTTCCAAGGGTACTTCTCGAGCCAGGACAAAGTCTTTTGTTTTCTCGTTTCCTTTGAAACTTAAGTTTTCGATATGGGCCCTGTCGCGCTCGACAATGGATACCTGGAAAGAGATGCTGCCTTCGACTTCGTTTCGGCTCTCGACAATGCCGATCTGATTATAGATATATCCTGATTCGTAATAGAGATTGTCAATCTTCTGCTTGTCCTGCACGAGTCGCTTGAAGTTGAGGATGCTGCCTTCTTTTAAAGAAATCAGGTCCCGGAGCCGCTTCTCTTCGAATATATCGTTCCCCTGAAATGATATACCCCCAAATTTCCACTGTTTGCCCTCGGATATGGCAACGGTGAGGATAAGCCAGTTTTTGCCGCTGTCATCTTCTTTTTCGTATTCCTTGAAAACGTCGATTATTTTTGCATCCACA
>JAVEYV010000396.1:0-2648 GCA_034003305.1 Spirochaetia bacterium
GTGCGCGGTGGCCAGGATTGCACCTCTGCCAAGAGCCAGTGCTGCATTCACATTCTCTTCACCAACGATCACGGATCTGGAGTTTAGTGTAGCGTCATCCATCAGATACACTTCCACGATGTTCAGCGCCATTTGGCGATACAATTGCCTCACATGGCGTTTTATAGTGGCAATGGACCAATCAGGATACACTTTCTGCATCTGCTTGATGGCTAGATTGCGTCGTATACCAATGCGGTAACCGATGATATCAAATAGCAGGCATACAATACGCTTTCTGAAGGCAATGGGAAGGGCTGATAACAGTGCTATCAGTCCTCTAAAAGAGTAGTATTCCAGAAGGTTTTGCTGCTTATTCAATTAGGGGAGGTCCTGGTGATGCATCAAAGGGCAGCAAGCTTGCTCAAGATCACGTTCTTGGAAACCAGGCCAACACTTGTATCCACCACCTTACCATCTTTCAGGTATAGCAGGGTGGGAATGCTCATTACACCGTGTTTCCCTGCCAATTCAGGGTAATCATCCACGTTTACCTTCGCCACAGTGATGTCACTCACTTCAGCGGCAACCTCTTCGATGATCGGGCCAATCATGCGGCAGGGACCGCACCAATCTGCCCAGAAATCTATCAATACCTTGCCTTTGCTGATGATTTCATTGATGTTTTGATCTGACAATTCAACGATCATTATCTTGCTCCTTGTTCAATACTCAACTACAAGATAACGCGCATGTGACATGGCGCAAGTTTAGGACAAAGGGTAAGCCGTTAGCATGATGTTTTGCCCAAGTTTGGTTAGCTTCACCCGCTCTAAAGTGATGGCATCTGATATGGATGGCAAGTTCAGTCCGTGCAGGCAGGAATTTGCTCCGCCTAAAACCATATTACCATAGAATATCACGCATTTATCCACTAATCCGGCACGCCAGAAAGCTTCGCTGAGCCTATTACCCGTTTCCAGAAAAACACTACTGACCTTACGGAGATGCAGTTCTGACAGTACATGGTTCAGATCCAACTCATCGGCATTGCCTGGCACCAACGATGTTTGGATGCCCATAGCATGGAGTCTGGCCTCTTTCTCTTCATTGGCAGTGCAGTGAAACACCAACGCCGGGGCATGAACGGCGATCTGAGCGAAGCGTGAGGAAGGGCTCAAATCGAGAAAAGGATCCAATACCACTCTTAACGCTTTCTTGGATACCTTGACTCCTCGGGCATTTAACATGGCGTCATCCTTGATTACTGAATTGATCCCTGCCAAAACTACATCGCTGTTAGCTCGCATTCTGTGCACCATCTTGCGGGACAGCTCATTGCTGATCCACTGTGATGAACCGTCCATGGCGGCGTACTTACCATCCAGTGATAACGCGCATTTCCATGTAACAAAGGGGCGTTTCTTGACGATATTGCATATGAAAGCTTCGTTCTGCTTGCTTATCTGATCAGCCTCGATGCCGGATATGACCTCTATCCCGGCCTTCTGTAGTATCTCGAATCCTTTTCCCGATACGAGTGGGTTGGGGTCAGCTATACCCGCCACCACTCTGGAGATTCCCGCTTTGATGATGGCTGCGGTACAGGGAGGTGTCTTCCCTTGATGACAACAGGGCTCCAGGGTCACATACATGGTTGAGCCTTTTGCCAGTTTTCCAGCCTTTTTCAGCGCGTCAGGCTCGGCATGATCGAAGCCATAGGCTTGGGTACGCCCTTTGGCGATCACCTTACCATCTTTCACGATCACTGCTCCCACAAAGGGATTTGGGCTGCATAAGCCGCGAGATTTTTCCGCCTCGCGGATGGCTAGACGCATAAAGTACTTATCCATACAGATCCAGGTTCTTTTTGGCCAGCTCATAGGTAGGATTCTTTTTCAACAGTTCTCTCCAGACCTTTAGCGCGTCAGCTTTGTCACCTCCAGCCAGTAGGGCAATGGCAAGGTTATTGGCGGCATCGGGATTATCGGGCTCCAGATCAAGCACAGCGGAGAACCACAAGCGTGCTTCAGAATAGTTCTTCTCGTTCAAGTAAAGCAGCCCCAGATGCATATAGGGAGGAGTAAACAGGTTATCCAGCGCGATGGCATTGAATAGATCCACCTTGGCTTTATCGATCGCTTTTACCAGCAACCAGTAGAGGGCACGATAGTAGTATAGATCAGCGCTGTCCACATAGCTGCGCATGGCTTCCGAGATCTCAAAGTATGCTTTTTGATCATCGGAATTCCCCAGTAAAGTGGCGATGTTCTGATATAGCTCATTCTGCTTGAAATAGAGGCTGGGATTTCCATTCAGGTTTTGCCGCACATACCAGTTATCTGCATCTTTACGCAGTACTAAGGTCCATTCCTGTTTGTGGTTGAGTTCCACAAACACCAGCGCACTGTTGCCATCCTCGCTAAAACCAGTATGAATGGGGCAGAAGCTCTTAACCTTTTTCAGGAAAGGGACAGCTCTCAGGATGTCCTTGTATCTTTCTTTCAGATCAGCAAGAGGGGATTGGTTCATGGTCAGGTGTCGAAGATCGTCATACTCCAGAGCGATAATATGTTCCAGATACTTACTCGCCACGTACTCAGGATTATCGACCTGAATGGCAGGCGCCACATCCAGCCCCAGTTTCTGCATCAGATAATCCAGAGGGA
>JAVEYV010000397.1:0-2637 GCA_034003305.1 Spirochaetia bacterium
CAATAAACTGCCCGCAGCTCAAACCCTGTTGGAAATGGTGCAGAAGGTGCTGGAGAAGGTGGAAGGCTAAATCCGCTGATTGGTTGCCCGATCGCTGGGCGATATATGAATAAAGGCTGCTCATTGATTGGAGCAGCCTTTCTTCATATCTATTTGTCTCTTAGGATTCGATTACTTCTACGTTGGCTCTGGGGATGCGGATCTTCACCCCATCGTCAAACTCTGCTTCCAGGATACGTACCAGGGTCTCAGATTCCACCTTGGTGAGTTCTTCCGGTAGTGCAGTGACCTTGGCAATACGTCCGAAATTGGGCTGACGGATCACGCGGACGAGGGTACCGATCTCCAGGATGGGCAGACTGGCTTCTTTGGTCACCAGTTCGTTCTCACTAAACTCCATCGGGATGATGATTTCGGGGCGGATCACACCGGCACGGATCTGAGTATGACCGTGCACAGAGGCCTTCTTGCCGTCAAACTGTTTGAGCAGCATGAAGGTTTTATCGGCCATAGTGATCTTGCCGAAACCTTCGGTGCAGATGATGGTGAGGCCGATGTTTTCGTGACCCGTGATGGCGACGCCTATATCATAGCCCAGGAGCTTTTTGATGTCCTGATCGTCGATGCCTCCGGTGATGATGGCTTTTACGCCATGTTTACGTGCACTGTCGATCACATCAAAGTGAATGAAGCTTCCGGCAATGATGATCTTATCCTTGCAGGAATCATCGATCTTGTTAGGGTCCAGTTCCTCATCCGGTCTGGTGGCAAGCATTTTCAGCTCTCCCGTTGTTACGTCGCCGATGCCAAAGATGCCTTGGATATAGGCACTTTTGTTTTCGATGACCACACCTTCACCTTCGATCACATCGGTCACGATGCCATCCATAAAGGCTTTCACCTGGACGGGGATGCGGGGTTCACGCAGGAGTACCTGACCGGTCACGGCGGAGATGCTTTCTACTTCTCCTTCCACCGGAGAGCGAACTTCGCTTTTGAATAGACCGAGGCCAAAGAGACCCTTATTTTCGGCCAATACGGTCTTTTTGGTGATCTGATCACCGGGTTTGATCTTGATGTACTGTTCCAATTGAGCGGGAGTAACCCCAAGTTTATTGGCCAGGTTGAAGGGGACGACCTTTCCGGGTAGCAGAGTTTGTGCTACCACGTCTTCGCCTTTCACCTTGGCACCTTTCTTTACCAAAACCTCTCCTTTGAGAGGCAGAATGCGTTCTTTACGCAGGATGATGCTATCGGTTACGGTCAATCCGGCAGAATATGCTTGTCCCATGCTTCCTCCTATACCAGTATATCTTCAGGATACGCCTTCAATTCGCGCATCCATTTCTTTAGGGATTTAATGCGTTCGGCTTTATCTTCAGGCAGGGCAAAGGGCTGGCGTCCACGAGTATCGAGCACGATTCCCACCATGCCGCCATGCAGGTCAACCGTTAGTTCTTTGGCCTTTTCACTGTTGAGGATCAGGCCGCCAGAGGTCTTGAGCGTGGCTTTTGCCACCTGACCCACTTCGCAGGGGATCAGTCGGATTTCACCAAAGGGGATTTCTTCTTCAAACTTGGTGCCATCGGGCAGCTCGAGCTTGGCGTAAAGAGCAGGTTTGCCATACTTCCCTTTACCCACAGGAGCTACGCAGGTGCCCAGATAGACCATACAGTCTTTGCGGAATACTTCGGTGGCAGCCTTGGGGCTGATCTCGGAGAGCACGCCCAGATGCGGCATCATAAAGATGCTGTCCACTGCCAGACGCGTGATCCCTTCGGGCAGGAAGGCATCGATCAGCATCATCACAGTCTGATAACGGCGCGGAGCGTGAGAGAGTACGCCGCCGCTGCCCACCAGCAGGTTCAGGGTCATCAGATTCACGATGGTGGCGCCGGAGGTTGATTGGCTGAAGGCTTCGGAGATGTCACGCTGTTTCTGCATACCTTTCAGGCTGCTGGCAAATTCCTTGTGTTGTTCAAAAGCCAGGCGCAGAGCTTCTTTGGCGATGGCTTGTTCCAGCACCAGTTCCTGCAATAGGGAAGGAATCGTGGTGGGACGGATCATCTTGTTTTTGATCATGTTGCGCAGTTCGCTTTCATCCAGATCAAAAGGCACCCAACGCATGATGTTCTTCAGTCCGCTGGAGGCCAGCACGTTTGAAATACTGTAGCTCATGCCCAGGTTAGCGCTTACCGTACGGTTGAAAATGTAATCTTCGGTGAATACACTGAACACGTCTGTGGTCGCGCCACCGATATCCACACCGACCACTTCGATCTGTTCATCTTTGGCAATGGTCTGCATGATGTTTCCCACGGCAGCGGGAGTAGGCATGATCGGCACTTGTTTCTGATCCGGGCCCTTGGTCCATTCCATCAGTTTGTTATAGCCCGGGGCTTGCTGCATCACGTGTTCCATGAAGATATCGTGAATCTTGTCGCGGGCTGGGCCGAGGTTTTCAGTTTCCAATTTGGGACGAAGGTTATCGGTGATGATCAAATCCACTTTTCCGGAAAGAGTCTTTTTAATCTCTTCCTGCGCTTCGACATTGCCGGCATAGATTACCGGGAGTTTGTACGATGAGCCCAAACGCGGTTTGGGATCGGCACCGGATACCAGTTCTGCCATTTCCAC
>JAVEYV010000398.1:0-2625 GCA_034003305.1 Spirochaetia bacterium
TGATGGAGAGCTTGATAGCGCGAGCCCGGGCGGCCCAGGAACAGATAGAGTTCTGGAGCCAGGAGAAGGTGGATGAGATGGTGGCTGCGGTGGGCTGGGAAGTGTACAAGTACGAGCACGCCCAGGCCTGCGCCAGGCTGGCCGCCGACGAGACCGGCATGGGTGTGTACGAGCACAAGCTGGCCAAGCACCAGAAGAAGACCCTGGGCACCCTGCGTGACCTTGCGGGGCTCAAGACCGTGGGCGTGATTGAGGAAGACAAGGAAAAGGGCATATTGAAGCTGGCCAAGCCGATCGGCGTGGTGGGAGCCCTTACCCCGGTGACCAACGCCACCTCGACGATCGCCTGCAACGGACTGCCGGCCCTCAAGTGCCGCAACGCGATTATCTTCGCGCCTCATCCCAAGGCGAAGGCTTCCTGCGATCTGGCCGCCTCTTACATGAGGGCTGGCTTGCGGAAGGTGGGAGCCCCTGAGGATCTGGTGCTCAATATCAAAGAGCCTACATTGGAACTCTCCCAGGAGCTCATGCGGAGCGTGGACCTGGTGATCGCCACCGGGGGCTCGCCCTTGGTGAAGGTAGCCTATTCCTCGGGCAAGCCTGCCTACGGGGTGGGAGCGGGGAACTCCACGGTGGTGGTGGACGAGACGGCCGACTTAAAGGACGCGGCCACCAAGATCAGGGACGGGAAGATCTTCGACAATGCCACAAGCTGTTCTTCCGAGAACTCGGTGGTGATCCAGGAGAAGGTGTACGGGCAGATGGTGTCGCTGCTGAAGAGCTTGGGCGGGCATCTGTGCAACGCAGAAGAGAAGGCGAAGCTGGGCAAGCTGATGTGGCCCGACGGGGTACACTTGGGCAGGGATCATGTTGGACAGCATGCCCAGAAGATCGCCTCTTTGGCGGGCATCAAAGTGGCGCCTGAAGTCACCTTCCTGATGGTGGAGAGCCATGAGATAGGCCTGGCCGATCCCTTCTCTGGGGAGAAGCTGTCGCCGGTGCTGACGGTATGGAAGTACAAGGAATTCGAGGAAGCGATCTGCCTGGTGCGGGACATCACCCGGTTCTCGGGCTATGGGCATTCCTGCGGGATTCATACGACGAATGACGCGCACATGGTTGAGCTGGCCACCAGGGCGCGGGTGAGCCGGGTGATGGTGCGGCAGACCCAGCCCTACGGCAACTCGGGGAACTACGACAACGGGATGCCCTTCGGGCTCACCCTGGGCTGCGGAACCTGGGGCGGGAACATCACGAACGAGAACATCCACTGGAAGCACTTCCTCAACATTACCTGGGTGTCCAAGCCGATTGCGCCGGTGGTTCCCGACGAGGGCAAGATTTTCGGCGAGCACTGGAAGAAGTACGGGAAATAATCAGGGCGACCGCCGTGGACGGCGGCCTGCATTAAGTTTATAATAGCAGGTAGCGAAAGGAGATATGTAGTATGGATACGATGGAGAAGTACAAGAAGTACGTTAACACGGCATTTGTTAAGGCGATTGAGCCTATAGTAGTGGAGAGGGCTTCAGGGAGCAAAGTCGTAGATACGGATGGCAAGACCTACACCGACCTCTATGCCGGTATCGCGGTAGCCAATGCCGGCCATGTCAATCCCGAAGTAGCGGCGGCGGCCAAGGCACAGATAGACAAGGTTGTCCATTCCTGCGCCTATGTCTATCACTCTATTCCCGTGGCAGACCTCGCGGAAAAACTGGCTGAGGTTACCCCTGGAAGGCTCCAGAAAACCTTCTTCGGCAACGGCGGCGCCGAGGCCATTGAGGGCGCTATGCGCATGGCCAAACAGTTCACCAAGAAAACCGAGTTTATTGCCCTCCAGGGCTCCTTCCATGGAAGAAGTCTTGCGACCCTATCGATCACAGGGAATAAGGACAGGAAAAGAGGCGGCGGTCCCTATATGTCCGGCGTTTCCTTCCATCCGGCCGCCTACTGCTACCGCTGCTCCTACGCCATGAGCTACCCGGCCTGCGACATGTACTGCGCCAAGCAGCTGGAGCGCACGATCCAGTTCGACACTTCGGAGAACGTCGCGGCCTTTATCGCCGAGACCATGATGGGCGAGGGCGGCATTATCATTCCTCCCAAGGAATACTACAAAGAGATCAAGAAAACCCTGGACAAGTATGGTATCCTCCTCTTCCTCGATGAGGTTCAGTGCGGCTACGGCCGTTCGGGCAAACTCTTCGCGGTGGAACATTACGACGTGGAGCCGGACATCATGACCTTCGCCAAGGGCATAGCCGACGGATTCCCCCTGTCGGCCTTCATCGCAAGGCCCGAGATTGCCGATTCCTTCAAGCCCGGCGACCATCTGTCCACTTTCGGCGGCAATCCTGTTTCCTGCGCAGCCGGTCTGGCCAATCTCAATTTCCTGCTCCGCGAGAAGATCCCTGAAAAAGCCCTTGCCAAGGGCGAAAAGGTTGTGGGTGAGCTCAAGGAACTGCAGAAGAAGTTCCCCCTCATCGGCGACGTGCGCGGCTCGGGACTCATGATCGGCATCGAGCTGGTCAGGGACAAGGAAAAGACTCCGGCCAACGAAGAAGCGGGCAAGATCCGCGCCTCCATGAGGCAGAAGGGATTCCTCATCGGCGTCGGCGGCACCTA
>JAVEYV010000399.1:0-2611 GCA_034003305.1 Spirochaetia bacterium
GGGAAATCAAGTCAGGCCATAAGAGCGCCAAGGTACCGCCCGCTTGGGCAACAGCCTACCCCGATGCGCCTTTCCAGGTAGTCAACGAAGACAACTGGCTGCCCTTCTTGGGTCTATGAACCCGAATTTGACAGGATAACAGGACCCCCAAGATTCACAAGAAAATCTTATTGGTAAAGAAAAAGCTCGCTATCTTTTCTTTCTTTCTTTACTAAAAAACCTTTCATGTTAATCATGCAGATCGTGTTATCCTGTCCTCCCCCATGCCAATTAGAATACTATTTATCCTAAATCTACAATCACAGGTTCCTTGTCGATTTATATAACGCTCATCCATGTACTCATACTCGTCCACATGCATAGTTCGAAAATCGCTCGATATGAAGGCGTCGGTGTTGCCGTAAGATTTCAAGCCTTTTTCGGGCTGGATGTCAATTTTTAGATCGATTTCCACAAGGCTTTCAATATCGACGGGAAATCGCGTACAGCGAGCAAATCGAGACCTAAACTGCTCAACTTTAGCTTTTATCTCATCGTCTTCCATAAAAGGAGGACAACTATCTTCATTCAGCATCAGGACCTCTCGAAAGGATCTCGATGATCTTTCTAAAATCCTCCTCCGAAGGCTTCACATTGTCCACCGTTCTTAAAAAAGCGGGAAGCTGGCTTAAAAGTACTTCATTGGTCATAACAAATTGCGGGATAGTACCTGCGGAAATTTCCGCTTTTGCTACGAAATCCTTGTTCTGGTCTGGAGGAATCCCTAACACCGATGCAATTCTTTCTAATCTGGCGTGGTCGGTTGGTGGAGCCATGAGCTCTCTTTCTATCTTGCTCCAATTGCTAGGATCTTCTTGGGCGGCTTTGCAGAATTCACGTAAGGAAATACCCTGCGCAATCCTCAGTTCCTTACTATATTTGCCAAACATCGACACCTCCTTCTGTGGTATTTTTTTACCACAGATCTAGTGTATCGCATAGTAGGGTGATGTCAAGCAGAAGTTTCAATATTTATCAGATTATGGTAATGGCTTAAACCTGTTGATCCGTAACGTAGTAATCCGACACGATAATAGGACCTTCCACGATTTACCCGATACTCTTTCTGGCAAAGAAAAATCTTCCCTTCTTCTCTCTCTTCTCTTTCTTCCCCCAAAAACATTTCCTGTTTTTCCTGCCTGTCCCGTTATCCTGTCTGCTTTCCTACCCAGTCTTACCCGGCACATACTCCGGCACAAGCTCCTTCAGCATGGTCACCATCTCCTCTGAGCTCATGGCCGCCGCAGTGCTCCCCGGCTCGCCCTGTCCGGTCACGAAGCGTAGCAGCATCTCCCGGTGCCCGTTCAGGTCCCCGTTTACCTTGGCCTTGAACAGCTTGGGGTTGTCCGTCGGGATAGTAGTATCTTTGTCGGAGAGTCGCTCTTCATAGAGTTTTTCGCCAGGCCGTAAACCCGTTACAACAATTCTACTTCTATCGTCGCCGTAGTACTGGATGAGGCGCTCGGCGAACTGGTAGATGTTCACGGGCTCGCCCATTTCGAGCACCATCACCTCCCCGCCTTTGGCTACGGCGCCGGCCAGGAAGACGAGGCTCACGGCTTCGGAGATTGTCATGAAGTATCGGATGATGCGGGTGTCGGTGACGGTAATGGGCAGGCCGTTCTTGATCTGCTCCATAAAGAGGGGGAGCATCGAGCCCCGGCTTCCCAGCACGTTGCCGAAGCGCACGCCGACGATCTCGGTGTGGGCGTTGCTCAAGAGCGAGGCGATCTGCTCGGCCACCCTTTTGGTGGCTCCCATCACGTTGGTGGGGTTCACGGCCTTGTCCGAGGAGATGAGGATGCAGCGCCGCGCACCGTGGGTTACGGCTGCGGAGAATACGTTATAGGTGCCCAGTATATTGGTCCGTATCGCCTCTTCGGGGTAGTACTCCATCATGGGTACGTGCTTGTAGGCCGCCGCGTGGAACACGAGCTCTGGCGTATATTTAGCGAAAATTTCCGCGATCTTTTTGCCGTCCCGCACATCGCAGACGATGGGCACGATCCGCTCGGAGAATTCTGTAGTATAGCCGTGAAGCCGCAGGGAGAGGTCGTGGAGCTCGGTTTCGTCGATGTCCAGGAGCAGAAGCCGCTTGGGCTGGTAATCCAAAAGCTGGGTGCAGATTTCGTTGCCGATGGATCCCCCCGCCCCCGTCACCAGGACGGTTTGATCCTTCACCATGGCCTCGATGGGCAGTCTGTCGATGGTCACCGGCGTTCTGCCTAAAAAGTCGTTGTAGTTGATGGAACGAATATCCACCGACTCCTTGTGGTAGCGCTCCATTTCGAACACCGAGGGCACGATATGCACCTGGGCGCCCTTATCCTTGGCGCTCTTAAGTGCGATCTGCAGGTTATCGGCCTTCAGATTGGTGATGGCGATGATGAGGGCCCGGATCCGATGCTCCCGCATCACGGAGTCGATATCATCCAGGGTTCCCAGCACGGGCAGGCCCTGAATCAGGGTGCCACGCTTGATGGGATCGTCATCCACAAAGCCGACGATATAGTAGGGCAGTTTGCGCTTGAAAAAATAATGCGCCAGCTGCACCCCGATTTCCCCCGCCCCA
>JAVEYV010000400.1:0-2582 GCA_034003305.1 Spirochaetia bacterium
CTGTGATCCCGGTGAGCCCTAGCGCCAGCGCGTCTTGTGTTTTCAGTATGCCAGTGTCGTCAAAACGGGATATCACGCTGCTGCAATTGTACAATGCTTCACGGCAATCTGTCACTTGTATACGCACTTCTGCAATGGTCTTGTTCAGAATGTCCACCTGATCTTTGGAGATGCCATAGTGTACTCCACCCGGAGTAAGCCAGCGCTTTCCAAATCTGCTGCCACAAATGGCGAGGGAGGAATTGATCACTGTCGTTCTCAGTGCGGCGAACATGTTTTGCCCCATAATATAGGCTACGTCGGCGGACAGGGCCGATAGAACTGAAAGGTGCATGGCGATTCGTTCCAGTTCGAGGGCTACCATGCGAGTGTGAAAAGCCGCAGCCTTCGTTCCAGTCAGACCTTCCAATACCAGGCACCAGGCTAGCGCATGGCCGATACTGGTGTCTCCCGCAATGCTCTCTGCCAGACAGTTCTTCGTGCGAATGTCGCCTTGCAGCATCAAGCGTTCCACGCCACGATGCTGATAGCCAAGCTTGATCTCCAGGTGTTCAACGATTTCTCCACGACATATGAAGCGAAAATGCCCCGGTTCGATCACTCCGGCATGCACCGGTCCGACCCCTACTTCGTGCAAAGCAGAGGATTCAGAAGCCAAAAATAAGTAGTCATGATGATCCGCATGATCATCTGTAAAAGCTTTCAATACTTTGAGTTGAGGATGTCCCCAGGCTCTGATGCCATGATCCTCATACAGCAATCTTTCATACATGCTGAAGGCGGGAAAATCCACCGTTAGCGCGGAGTATTCATTGCTGGGGGGAAAGGCCGAGCATAAAAACTGAGTGTCTCCGTTTTTCCCCAGCAATGCATACAGCAGCCTTTCATCACTGCCAAAATAGTGCAAAGGAGAATATCCAGATTGCATCAGCTCTCGGATTCTCTCCATAAACACGGAAAAATCAAGCTGATCCGGATTACGGAACAAAGTCGGATTAGTCATCTTCCTCTTCTTGAGACATTATTATCGCGCGGAACACCATATATGGCATTTCGTATGCTGAGGCTTCATAACAAATAAGCTGCGGGATTTTGTAAAGGAAAATCTTATCAAAGCCGGGGGGATGTGATCCGGATAGTGTAGGAGCAGCTTGTAACTGCTTGAAGGAGTATGCCGCTTGTAGCTGCTTATCTGTTCGCTCACAGCCCACTCGACCCCCTCAAGCTTCTCAACCTTCTCAACCTTCTCAACCCTTCTTCCTACCCTGAGGCTCGTGCGCCCCTCATACACCGGTCGAACACAGGTCATACAAAGGCACGAGTATTGTATGACCGGCTTACACGACGCAGATGAACCTGAAGGCGGCAAGCGATGAAAGTGGGATTACAACCTCGGACTTGCGATGAGCAACCAAAGGCATTAGGAGGGGCTTGACAAAAAACCCTTATCAGAAGTGAGTGTTCACATCACCGAGTGAACATATCTAAACCAAAGGCATGAGTGTTCACCGATAGGGTGCATCCGGAAACAGATGTGCCTTCCAGTGTGAAAAGGTGATCGAAGCTTCAGGTGTTTTTCCCGGAAGATACTTCTCCCTCCTTTCACAAAAGCAAGCAAGAAAAGGAGTTACCCATGTTTTTCGAAGTCCCGATACCCAAAAATGAACCCGTCATGACCTACGAACGAGGTTCCAAACAACGTGAAACCTTACAAAAAACTCTTGCCGAGATGCATGATAGATGCATTGAGATTCCCGCCATAATCGGTGGCAAAGAAATCTTCAGTGGCAAGACCAGTAACTGCATCGAACCACATAACCACAAGCACGTAATCGGCCAATATCACAAAGTGGGCGAACCGGAGATCCAGATGGCGGTGAAGGCGGCGGTGGATGCCCAACATGATTGGGAGAACATGGCTTTCTATCATCGCTCGGCCATTTTCCTGAAAGCAGCTGAACTGCTTGCCACAAAATACCGTGATGTCTTGAACGCAGCCACTATGCTGGGGCAAAGCAAAAACGCCCATCAGGCGGAGATTGACTCCGCTTGCGAACTCATCGATTTCTGGCGCTTCAATGCCTACTTTGCTCAGAAAATCTATGAACAGCAGCCCCTGGTCTCGCCAAAAGGAGAATGGAATTTCACTGAGTACCGTTCTCTGGAAGGCTTTGTCTTTGCCATTACTCCCTTCAATTTCACTTCGATCGCAGGGAATCTACCCACTGCACCTGCCTTGATGGGCAATACTGTGATCTGGAAACCCGCTGGAACGGCGGTATATGGTGGATACTTCATCATGCAGGTGCTCAAGGAAGCAGGTTTGCCCGATGGGGTGATTAACTTCATCCCCGGTTCGGGTGCTCAGATCGGTAATTTTGTAACCGATTCGGAGTATCTGGCCGGCATCCACTTTACCGGCAGCACCTCGGTTTTCAATGCCATCTGGCAAAGAACGGCAAATAACATCCATAACTACAGATCATACCCGCGTCTGGTGGGCGAAACCGGCGGCAAGGATTTCATCTTTGCCCATGCCTCCGCTGATCCCCGTGCGCTGGCGGTGGCCTCACTGCGCGGTG
>JAVEYV010000401.1:0-2585 GCA_034003305.1 Spirochaetia bacterium
CCTCTATCTACCTGTGTGCGCAGCCAATTCTCAATTCTCAATTCTGACTCTGTGGCAAAAACCCAGCATTGACATAAATCATATTTATTTATATGACAAGAAATAACTTGACATGATTTAGTACCGTATATTATTGGTACCAATAAAGATGCATAAGGGTACGTCATGTTTAAGAAGAGTTACAAGCATAAGCAGACCGAAATATTCGATTGGGACTTCAGTCTTCCCAATCAGGATAAATTGCAGAAGTCCATTTGGTACACATTGCGCAGTGAAGTGTTTGACAAGGTTGACGAGAGCTCCTTCAACGTTCTTTATCCCAGCCATACGGGCCGTCCCAATTCTCCAATCAATGAGATAGTAACTCTGTTGGTAATAAAAGAGTTATACGATTGGTCGTTCAGAGAGCTGGAAGATCATATGTACTGGAACATTGGTGTATTGTACGCTTGTGGTCAGAGCATTGGCACAAGCACTGTGTCCTTGCGGACTTTGACCAATTTCATACGTTCTCTGCGCGAATATCAGGATCAAACGGGTGTTGATCTGTTCAATCTTGAGTTCAATCGCTTGGTCGGCAAGCTTATTAAGGAGTACAAGGTCAATACCAGGATCGCTAGGGTTGACTCAAGCTACTTTACTCCGAATGTAGTAGCCTACAATCGTCTTCAACTAGTGATTGAATCGATCAAACGGCTTTATCGCGTGGTGAGCGAATCTGACCAGCAGTATCTTAGTGATCTATGTCCAGAATACATCAAGCAAGAAGCTGATAACTATGTAGGTATGTTAACATCGGAACAAGTTAAGGCAGAATTCCCCAAGACAGGTTCCTGCATTCTTTCAATCATTGAGCGGTTTGGCATCAAGTATGAGCAAAAGCCTGAATGGCAGATGTTTATCCGCATCTTCAGAGAGCAGTTTGACCTTACGGTCGATGACGACGACAAGCCCAATATCAGTATGAAGTCATCAGATGACAAGTCCAGCAGTGATGTAAGGAGCGTTGATGATCCTTCTGCAACTTTGCGACACAAGTCAGGAGTCAATCATCTGGGCTACGTTGGCAATGTCATTGAGACTGCAGATCCGGAAGCTGATCTGAACCTTATAAGCGATGTGGATTTCCGAACCAATATCACCTCGGATGGACAAATGCTATTAGATGCACTTGATGATCTTGTAAGGGAAAGACTTACAGATCTTCATGAACTTCACTTTGATGGAGGTTACGGAGGTCCCACTGTTGATACCAAGCTGAAGGAACTTGAGATAAACTGCGTTCAGACTGGCATCAAAGGCGTAATATGCAGCGCATCAATGCATTTGGAGTATGTTCACAACACCTATTATGTAACTTGCGCACAGAAGCAGAGAATAGCCTGTATCCGACGTAGAAAGGGTTATCGTGCTACCTTCGATCGCAATCTATGCGAATCATGTCCCAGATATGGTGACTGTCCTACGCAGAAGCTCAAGGAAAGTGGTGAGTTTGTTTACTATCTGAGAGACAAAGACATACTAAAGAGATTGAGATTATCATACATTAATACTATCCCTGAAGCCCAACGAACCATAAGAAGCGGCATTGAAGCCACAATCCGCCAATTCAAGTGTAAAACAAAAGCTGGTAAGACCAGGCTCAGAGGCTTGTACCGGCACAAACTTTGGTTCACCCTGCTGGCGCTTGCGATCAACATCAAGAGAATCTTTAACTATACCACCGGTCTATTTCCGAAGCGCAGAATAAGACGCGCTTCTTTTTCTGCGGGATTTTTTGACGTCATAAATGAGCTTTTTGACCTCTTCGAGGCTCTTACATGTGCCGCTAGGCAAAACTCTACGCATTATCTGACATTATCCAGGACTCTATGATCACAATCAAGGCTATTCAAAACTGAGTTGTTTCGACAGAGTCACAATGTACAATTTACAATTTACGTATTCCCCACACACGTGGGGGGTTCCGTTCTTCAGTAACCCATGGTGTCGTCCACAAGGGGCTTTGGTAGTAGTGTGCTGCATCTCCAATTGTCAATTATCAGGAGAGTCAGTTCCGTCACTTCAGTCAGGTCTCCATCTTCCATGTACAGCCGATTCTCTTCTAAATCCGCGACATCCGTGTAATCCACGTGAGATAGATCAGTTCATTCAGTTCCGTCAGGTGTCTATCTATGGATAGTATCGCCCTCCAGGCTGCTTGAGACTTCATCAAAGTCTTAACTACATGCATCAGCATGATCATTCAGTACATACGAAGGTATAGCTGCCAACAAAGACTTGATCTTTGGCAATGGCAAATATGACTGAATTAAAAAAAATGGGGGAATGCCAGTTATAGAAACTTCTTGACAATTTCTCTTACTTCAGCATCCTTGAACCAACATTACATGACATCAATCCCACATGCCTCCAGGCAACAACGTGAACGGGTAGATATTGCACAGCATTTGGCATTAATTGCCGCATATTTCGGGCTACATAGTCCGCCATTTTATATATAGATATGATAGCTTCTAAGCTATTCATGGAGAACATAAGTATGATCAAAGAAGTCGGACGTCTAAATATCGACGACTACAAAC
>JAVEYV010000402.1:0-2579 GCA_034003305.1 Spirochaetia bacterium
ACACGAAGCAGAGGTTGAAAAAGAGCTCCGTGAAGCCCTCCGGATTCTTGAAATAGAGGTAGAGCGGCAGACCCGCTATCATCGGATAGTAACAGAAATAGGCAAGGTGAAAGAGTTCGCTGACCAGCCAATGGTCGTAGCGGACACCCCATTCCAACGAAGGCAGATAGCCAAAGATACTTTTGTCGATCCCCATGAAAAAGGGATCCTGCCAATCACTGAAGATGATGCGATTGTAGGCATAACCAGAGGTGAAGAAATGACCAAATAGTAGTACAGGATAAAGCGATCTGACCAGTTTCAAAGCCGCATAAAGGCGGGGATGAGCCACACTGTCGGTACTCCTCTGCCACCATGCCAACAGCAAGATTCCCGCCACTACGGATAGAAACACGGGGAATTGGATGTGGGCATCCTGCACTCGTGCAATGCCGAGACTCATATACAGTAATATCCAGCCGCTAAAGACCAGCGTGATGATGTCGATGGCGGAGAGAAATCTATTGGGGGATTGCTTTGTCATAGAGTCTGTAGGTTTTGTACGGTACTGCGTCCAGCATTTCAGCCACACGGATCATCATGGTGTTGTTCTCCAGTACCCATGAAAACTCGCCCCGGAAAAAGCCTTTGGGCAAGCCGTTTTTGTATGAATGGTAATAGAATAGACTGTCTATGCCGCGTCCTTGAAACTCTTTGATCACGCCCATGGTGATCACGCGGGCGCTGCCTATCCGTTTCTTGGCAATCATGGCTTTGATCAGGGTGAGGGGATTTACCCTGCCATTCATTGCTTTCAGTACTTCGTTGTAGTTTGGCATGGCCAGAGAGAAGCCCGCGGGATGTCCGTCTTTTTCGGCGATAAAGATCAATTCGGGATCGGCAAGGGGCAGCAGTTCTTCCACGATATGGTCAAACTCCGCCTTGGTCATGGGCACATTGCCCCAGTTGTACTCCCAGGCCTTGGTGTAAATCTCAAAGACGGTCTCGATATCGCGGCGGAGATTCTTTTTGTCTTTGGACAGATGCCTTATCTGTACTCCGCTTCGTCTTTGCAGGGCTGCCGCCACGCGATCGATGCGCTCTGGCATCTCATTGCGGACGCTGAGGTAGGCGTAAAGGTCCATGGTCTTTTGCAATCCGCAGCCCTCCAGGAGTGCCTGGTAATACCCTTTATCGTGCCGCATCATGATCATGGGCGGAGTGTCGAAGCCATCGATCAGCAGGCCAACTTCCTGGTTTACCGAGAAGTTCATGGGTCCCCGCATGGAAGTGAAACCCCGGTCTTTGTTCCATTTATAGGCCGCGTCCAGGAGCATGGAGGCCGCCTGGGCATTGTCCTCACACTCGAAGAAGCCGAAAAAGCCGATGTTTTCCTTGTGTTCCAGATTGTGCTGCGTATTGGAATGCGCGCTGATCCTGCCGATCACTCTGCCGTCTTCCAGAGCCAGATAGAGTTGCACCGCCGAATGCTTGTAATAGGGGTTTTTTTGGGGATTGAAGAAGTTCTTCTGATCCATGATGAGGGGTGGAACCCAATTGGGATCATCTTTGTACAACCGGAAGGGCAGCATAATGAATTGCTGCAGGAGTTTCTTTGATGTTACCGGTACGACGTTTACCATATCTGCGTCCTTACAATTCACCTAAGCGTTTGGATACCATGAAGTTCAAGACTCCCATAAAGATGGCGTTCCCCCACATGATGATCACGAAAGAGGGAGGCAATTCGGGCTTAAATTGCGGGACAAAATAGTAAAATACCTGAAACAGCACCACCGGCAGGATTACTATCATATACTGCGCAAAGCGGATCTGCCGGAATCTGATCACCACAATCCAGGCCAGAAACGCGGTGATAAAGATGGGCCAGAAGGAGAAATAGGCAAAGAATCCCATGTAGGTAAAGATGCCTCTGCCGCCCCTGAAGTGGTTTTGCCAGGGCAGACAATGCCCCACCAGCATACCCAGGCCATACACCAGCATCATGCTGTTCCCATAGAGATTATGGAACCCCGACACCGCTACCACGGGCTGTAACAGCATCAGCACAAATCCCACTACCTGGAGAAAGACAAAGGCTTTCACCACGTCCAGCAAGCCCACCAGGATGCCCAGAGGTTTGCTGATATGGGTATAGATGTTTTCGGTGTCGGCGAGACCGGAACCGATCTTGTACACATTTAGTGAGCGGGCTCCCTTGGCGATCAGGCGCGCGGTGGAAAACCCCCCGTACAGATACGCCAGGATGAAGATCAGGAAGGCGATGATCACCACTATCATCGGTCATCCCCGTAGTATCGCTGCCCAAAAATGGCGCTACCGATGCGAATCATATTACTGCCTTCCTGAACCGCTATCTGCCAATCGTGACTCATGCCCATGGAAAGGTAATCCAGGCTCAGCCCCTCCACGTTCATGGCATTTATCGCGTCGTACAATTCCTTTAGCTGCTTAAAATAGGGTCTGCTGATCTCCGGATTGGGATGCAGCTTGCCGATGGTCATCAATCCCCGCACTCTCAGGCAGGGAAAGGACGCTATCTTCCAGATGGTATCCTTGGCGTTGTCAAAGGTCACTCC
>JAVEYV010000403.1:0-2578 GCA_034003305.1 Spirochaetia bacterium
AAGGCGTAGCAGAAACAATGAAAACCAAACTTGTTCAGAAGTATCCGCGGCTGAAAATCTGCGGATTTAGAAGTGGCTATTTCGACCATGATAAAGATAGTGACATAGTGATTGGGGAGATAAATGACTCCCGGCCGGATATTCTGCTGGTGGCTTTTGGAGCTCCTCTGCAGGAAAAGTTCATCCGTAAAAACGCCCAAAAGATAGAAGCAAGAGTGCTGATGGGTGTGGGCGGATTATTTGATTTTTACTCGGGCAGGATTGCCCGTGCGCCATATTGGATGCGGCAGCTGGGTATGGAGTGGGTTTTTAGGCTGATGAAGGAACCCAGACGTATGTGGAAAAGATATATTATTGGGAATCCGGTATTCTTGTACCGGGTTTTCAGGTGGAATAAGAACCGCGATTTTGGTGGCTTTGGCACCATGTGATGTTTTAGACATTGATGCTAAGTTACAAAGGCCATGGCAGAAGCACGAGAGCGCGCGAGATTGAGCGTCTCTTGAGCATGGGAAAGAAGAGCAGCAGGCTGAAAATGCAGCTTAAGTTTTCAGTTTGGGAATGGACAGTAGCCTTTGCCAAGTTTGTAAAAGCTTTTATCGACATGGTGGGTTCACTGCTGCTGATCATCATTCTTTCACCGGTGTTTCTGGTGACCGCCATCTTGATCTATCTTAGCGATCCCGGTCCGATCTTTTATGTAGCGGATAGGGTGGGATTGAACGGAGCCTATTTCGGATTTATCAAGTTCCGCTCCATGTACGTGAACGCGGACAGATTTAAGGATGATCTTTTGGAACAGAATGAATCTGCAGGCGGCGTGATCTTTAAGATGAAGAAGGACCCCAGGGTGACCAGAGTCGGACGTTTTATCCGTCGCTTCAGCATCGATGAACTGCCCCAATTGATCAACGTTTTGAAGGGAGATATGAGCCTGGTGGGGCCTAGACCGCCCCTGCCACAGGAAGTATTGCAATATACTTTGGAAGATCGCAAACGGCTGCATGTAAAGCCCGGCATTACCTGCCTGTGGCAGATCAAAGGGCGTAGCGATATCCCCTTTCAGCAACAGGTGCAGCTGGACATGCAGTATATCCGCAGCCAGGGCATAAAAAATGACATTATAATTTTGCTGAAGACTATTCCCGCGGTCATCAGCGGTAAAGGTGCGTATTGATGCCGGAATTCGGCGGGAACCAGTGACAAAGACAGGCGGATGAAGGCCACAAGGAGACATGATGGAACTAAACTTTAAACAGGAAAACAAGGTGGGAATTATCGAGGTAAAAGGCAGACTCGATGCCTATCACGCCCCGGAACTTCGTACATTGTACAATTCCGTAGCCGACAAAGCGGTCAACTTCGTCTTTGATATGGCACAATGTGACTTTGTGGATAGCACCGGCCTCGGCACCATCGTGGCTTGCTTGAAATCGGCGTCTCAGGGCGGTGGCGATATTCACATTGCCAATCTGCAGGAGAAGCCCCGAATGGTGTTTGACATCACTCGGGCACATAAGATATTTCACATCTTCGACGATCTGGAAGCAGCCGTCCTCAGTTTTGATGAAGATATGGGAGATTGATGGGACAAGGAGATTGACCGATGCGATGCTTGATATATGCCAGAACTGACGAAGCAGGATGGTTGAAGGACTATTTTCCAGATGTTGATCCATTCCTGCTGAAGATCGTAAACAAACCGCTGCTTGAGTACATATTGGACATGGTAACTCTGCTCGGTTTCAACGAAGTTCGCATCGTGTCTGATAATTCCACCAAAGAAATCGAACATTCACTCGGAGTTGGGAGCAAGTGGGGCAGCAAGATATCGTATGCTCTAGCCCGCCCCGGAGATAGCCTGAAAAATGTATATCTGAAGAATCATTCCTTTTGTAGAGATACGGCACTACTGTTATGGGACGGTTTTTTCTTTGCCTCCTATGACAGCAAGCATTTGGTGGACTACTTTAAACAAGATCAGGGGTTTTGCTGTGGAGATAGCAAACGCATGATCTATCTCGCTGCCGGAGAAAACCTGGGCAACGCTTTTGTCCAGCAAAGTACAGCTCAGGAATGCCTTGAGATCAAGAACATATCGTCCATCAAAGATTATTACCAGCTAAGCATGGACATCCTGAAGGCATGGAATAGAAACTATGTGTTGCCGGGATACACAAACGAGAAAGACACTTTTTTGGGTCTCAATGTGGTTTACCCCCACAGCTGTGAATTGCATCCCCCCATCATGATTGGAAACAACTGTCGGTTCCAACGCGAGACCTGGATCGGCCCCAATAGCATCATCGGAAACAACGTGATAATCGATGAAAACACCTGCGTGAACGATAGCATCGTCTATGACAACACTTATGTGGGACGGGATCTGGATCTGGATCACAAGATTGTATACAAAGGTAATCTCATTTCCG
This sequence comes from Spirochaetia bacterium, assembly GCA_034003305.1. Classification (GTDB taxonomy): domain Bacteria; phylum Spirochaetota; class Spirochaetia; order Treponematales; family Rectinemataceae; genus UBA2256. Next base: position 2,433 of record JAVEYV010000403.1, read on the forward strand.
CTCAATCGGGAGAGTGCATTCATATCTTGGATAAGGTGTTGGTGTCACAAGTGGAACTGGGTATCGTCACATCGTATCTGAACCGTTTAGTTCAAAGAGTTTTCGCATTGTGCCTTTTCGCCATCCAAACGGTGCCCTGGCTTCTG
>JAVEYV010000404.1:0-2578 GCA_034003305.1 Spirochaetia bacterium
TATTGTAAGATGCTTCCAGGATTCCATTTACTACCGGCAGATCGTAAGGCACATTGACTACTTTTTCAGTACTTTTCATCACATACAAACGAGCCGCGTTTACATCTGAAGGGAATTCGGCGCGCACTTCCAACTGCTCTGAGGGCTGAAGATTAGGGCTATTTATCGTTACTGGAATATCAGATACTGGTCTGTTCAGTTTGATCAACGGATCTCCCAATAAAGCTGAGCCATAGGTGAGAGCATATCTGGCCGAGGGAGAGGACACAGTGGTAAAGAATCTGGCCAAACCGAAGAGATAAGCCTCGCCAAGGGTGTCAAAATTGTGCTGAAACACCGCTTCATTGTATGCCAGTCCCCAGGGTTCATCATGATCCAGGTAGCCCAAACCGGAAAATCCCAAGGTGACGATCGCCCCTTTATTGGGCTGCAAGATCAAGGCTTCGGATATGGATGATGCTCCATTGGTATCAAAAGCCGAACAGTAACATGCCAGAGACAGAACCACCGGGTATGTCTGATTGTTCAGGGTGGCCACATCGGTAAAGTTGAAGAGGTTGTAGTCAGCCCAGATACGGCCTCCGCCGTGCCCCATGAATTGCACAAACTGAGTACCGCTATTGATGGCATCCTTCAGGTTGAAGGTACCGCCAAAGTAATCGTTGCCCACAGTTTGGGTGGAAGTATAGACTCTGCTAACCCGGTAATCCCGAGGGATCACCCGGCTGCGAATTCTCTCGGATTGCTGAGAGAAAGTATCGGTGCTCTCATCGATCTTTCCTCCTGCTGTCAGCGTAACATGGCTGTTCCATAACCGGTTGGTATGGAGTTCGTTGCGATAGCTAATAGCTTTGGCAGCATAATCCAGGATCTGCTGATGAGTCCAGATACTCAGACGAGAAATCGTGACATCCGGCACTGGATCTGTGCCCACGAGACATCCGTACCAGGTATCGCTGGCAGTTGCGCCGTGTTTATAGGTCCAGGTTTTCTTCACCGGGATCAGATTGTACTTGCGGCTGGGGCTGTTGTCACGGGTGTCATCGATCCCCTCGCCCAAGAGCATTACATGGGAAAGCTGTGGACTATTCCAATTGTTATAGGCATGCTTCAGGAAATCACGGATGGACTCTGCCGAGACAATCCCAAAATTGAACTCGTCATAAATATCCTGAACATCCACTATCTTTACTACGTGACCTTCGCTCTCCCAGAGTGCTTTCAGCTGTAGCGTACCCTCAGACTCCATAAACTCGTAAGGGCTGATCACGATCACGTTGGCAGCATGCATTGGATTCTTCAGGTCGGAAGGGATATCCAGGCGCAGGGCCTTAGGAGATTTCTTGGTGTTTTCTTCCACGGCATAATACCTGACAGCCTGAGAGCTTACGCTATCCTGAAAACTCACGGTCCAGGGTGCAGCACCATCGATATTAAAAGGTTCGATCTGCATATTGCTAAACACACTGGAGCCAATCTTATAGACGGAGACATTGGGGCTGGAAAAGCCCTGTACATCAAATTGAAAGAGTCCCCCAGGTCGGTTGGAAGGCTTCTCAAACTTGATGTAATCACGATCCGTCTTGTATTCTCTCCAATACTTCAGCTTGATGTAATCCAGCAACACAAGTTCGCGATTACCTATTTCCGTGTTTCCCGAAAGGCTAATGTAAAGCTGGTTGGTCCCATGCCTGAGGAATGAATTGGCAATGTCGGCCTGAGGGTGAAACACCTTTTCTGTCTGCCCAATCCAGGTATGCGTATTGATCATGGCAGAGTTCAGCCTGATAGTTGCTTCGTGATCCACTTGTCCGGGCAACATGTCTTCTTTATATGTTAGGCCGCGCAGGGATATTTCCGCATCTATATAAAGCGTTGCTCTGTCCACAGGGTACTCGAGCTCCAGGGGTGTGATCTCCAGATTTGGAGCCGATATTCTTTTCCAATACCAGTTGTCCTCCAGATAGAATTCTGGATCGCTGAACGACCAACCCCGGCCAAGCTTGTCACTCATCAGTTGTTCCTCAAAGTGCACCGTTTCTTCGTAAGCATCTGCCCGGGTAAAATACATTGGATTATTCTGGATGAGGCCGCCATTCTCCACCACCATGCGCGCTCCAAAGCGGTCAAGCAACTTCAGAGTATATACATTCTCAGCAGTGAAATCATCGAAATGCCTTTGATCACCATAATGACGATCCCCGTAAAACTCGAAATAGTCTGAGGAGTTGAAATGCCCGTCTTCCTCGCCGGGGAAATGGATGGGCACCTGCCCATATTCGTCGTACAGCTCCAGATTTCTGGGATCTATATCATCAATGTCCCAAGCCATATCCATACCCAGGGAATCGGTCATTTCCCCGATGAACTGCTTCAGATAGCTGTAACCGATCTTGTAGATACCTTCAGAATCCACCACAATCTGGATATCCGAGATCTGCGAGAGAGAGCTTTTTGGCGATTCATAAGACTCAGCTTTCTGTTTGGCTTTACGCCATTTTTGTGAGCTGGCATTGTTGATAAAGAAACTGTCCGCTGCCAGATCAATCGGATTTTCACTAATCTGCCAATTTGGATT
>JAVEYV010000405.1:0-2577 GCA_034003305.1 Spirochaetia bacterium
TAGCATCCCCAATCGCTACATGCATTCACCCAATGAAGTGATCAGTCTCACTGATCTGGATAATGCCGTCAAACTCTTGGTGGCATTCATCAAGATGCTCGACGACAAGATTGATCTGAGCAGATGAAGCTAATTATCTGATCCAAGTAATCTACTGATATGGGCTGCTTTACCAGAGCAGCCCTTTCCACATTCCCCCTTGTAGCTGCAATCTAACCCGAAGACCTCTCGAACACTTCCCGTACCTGGTTCGGGAGGTGTTCGAGAGGTTTTTGTGTTGAGTCCAGGATAGCAGAGGGCAAGATTGTGCCTAAAAGGCATGAAAGTCTTTATAAAAAGACCACAATCTGCTTGACAGAATCGGGGGACTGTGAGATTGAAGATAAACGAAAGAATCGAGGTAGATCATGAAATACTTTCGCAAGCTTATAGGAGAAAAGTGTTACCTGTCGCCGGTATCACTGGAAGACGCGGAGCGCTATACCGAGTGGGTAAACGATCTGGAGATTGGCCAATTTGTCTTGTTTTCAGCGCAAGTAGTGGATATTGACAAGGAACGGGATATCCTGAAACACCTGATGGCACATTCCATCATCTTCGCGATCGTTGAAAAGGATACAAACAAAGTGATCGGCAATTGCGGTTTGCACAATGTAAACGAAGTCAATCGCAATGCTTCCTTTGGCATATTCATCGGTGAAAAGACTTACTGGAACCAGGGTATCGGTGCGGAAGCAACGTCTCTGATCCTGGATTTTGGATTTAATATCATGAATCTGAATAGCATCTCTCTGGAAGTGGTGAAGTTCAACCGCCGAGCCGTGAAATGCTACGAAAAGGTCGGATTCAAGTATGTTGGCGCGCGGCGCAATGCCCAATTTATGGCCGGTGAATATCACGACATCCTGATCTACGACATCCTGGCCTCGGAGTTTGAAAGCCCCATCGTTCGCAAAACCTTTGAATACTCCATTAGCGATGAAGCCGGACGTAGCAAAATCACAATCGTCTAAAGCATGTTTCGCAAGATAAAAGGGCAGAATCAGGTAATCGACCTACTGAGCAGCACGATTATCAACAACCGGATATCGCAGGCATACCTCTTTCACGGGGGAGACGGCGTGGGGAAGTTCATCACTGCACTGTATTTCGGGATGGCGCTGAATTGCTTGTCCAGCAGTGAGTATCGCCCCTGCGGAGTCTGTGCATCATGCAGAAAGTTTCTGGCTCTGGAGCATCCGGATTTTCACTACCTGTTTCCCACAACGAACCTGAAACTAAGCCCGGATGGCGAGATCAAGGAACCAGAAGGGCTGGCGCAGTACAGCGCGTATATCCAGAACAAAAAGGATAGTCCCTGGGCTGAGTTCTATTTCAGTGGATCCACCGAGATCCGAAAAGAAAGCATCACTCTGCTGATGAAGCGCCTGGATCTGTCCATCCACGAGGGTGAATATCGGGTTGTGATCATCGAGAATGCTGATATGATGAATACTTCCACCGCCAATGCCTTTTTGAAGACGCTGGAAGAACCTCCCGATCAGACCGTGATCATCCTCATCACAGAGCGGTTGCCGCAGCTATTGCCCACGATCGTTTCCCGCTGCCAGCCAGTGTATTTTAAACCACTCTCACAAGCAGTGATACAAGAGATCCTTTTTGATCAGTTTGCTGTGGATACTGTGTTGGCCAAAAGCGCAGCCCGGATCAGCGGAGGGAACTTGAAGATGGCCATCCGTGTAGCTCAGGACAGCAGCAACACATCACGCATCAAGGCATTCGAAATGCTGGATCTGGCTGCCAGAGATGCCGGATTGGAATACCTGGCTATGACCACCAAGGGAAAAGAAAGCAAAGACCAGGTGAGCGATCTGATATCCTATCTGGGGATCATCGTAAATGATCTGGCCATAGTGCGTTATGCGCCGGGAGAGATCACCAATCTGGACAAAACGGAATTACTGTGCTCTCTAGCTGACGATGCAGTGACAGAAAGAGTTCCGGGTTTTTTGCTGTTGCTGGATGACTACAATCGCAAGCTTGGCGGAAACGTGAATCCGGGAATTTTGCAGTTAAATCTATTTCTAAACCTGCGCAATCTACTTAGAAAGAGCTCATGAGCGAAAAGAAACTGGCAAAGAACATCAGCGTGATGAGCATCGCGGTGTTACTGAGCCGCATATTGGGATTGGTGCGCGATCAGGTGATGGCATTTTTCTTTGGCGGCGGATACCTGAACGATGCCTTCAACATTGCCTACAACATACCCAATCTGCTACGCAGGCTATTTGGAGAAGGTGCGTTGTCTACGGCATTCGTCCCCATTTACAATGATATCGGCTACAAGAAGGACCGCCAGCATCAGATCGACTTTGCGTTGAACATGCTCAGCGTGCTGACGCTGTTTCTCCTGATCCTAACTGTGATTGGGATCGCGTTTGCTCCACTGATTGTAAAGCTGCTCTATCCTGGATTGAATCCAGCCAGCACCGTAGTCGCAATCAAGCTTACCCGGATCATCTTTCCATATCTTTTCTTCATTGGCCTGTCCTCCACCTTCATCGCCATCCTCAATTC
>JAVEYV010000406.1:0-2560 GCA_034003305.1 Spirochaetia bacterium
TATCTGCGTAAACGCTCGCAACATACGATTGGCGGTGTTTGAGTTCGGGATGGATCGCGTGGGAGAGGAGGAGGGTGTCGTGGGCGAGGTTCCCGACCTTGAACCCTTTCGCCCGGAGGAAGGCCATGTCGTAGGTCGCGTTATGGATGATGACGGGGCAGGTCGCGAGGATCTTTTTGAGGAGAGTCCTAACGCGAGCGAAATCCTTCATACTCCAATACCTCGAGCCCCCCGAACAGAGGAAGGGGATCGAGATCGCGGAGGTCGCACTCTCGGCAAGCCCAACGACGAGGATCTCCCCCCGCTCCGGGATAAGGGACGTGGTCTCGATGTCGAGGGCGAGGAGAGCCCTGGTGCGGAGAACCCGGGTCGCGAACGCTTCCACGTCGCGGAGCGTCGGGTGGGTCTTAAAGCGTGGGGCCGGAGGAGTCCACCCTTCCCTCGCGAGCCGTCCCGCTTTCCGCAAGTCTGAGATCGTCGTGGGGATCTCCTCGAAGTTCCCCCGGAGGAGGAAGGAGGGGTGAAACGTCGGGACGAGAACGAGGCCCTCGCGCTCGTACACATATCCGCGCCTGAGGGAGATCCCCCCTTCCACCCCGAGGGCAAGGAGGGGTTTTGACCCAAGGGGGACCCACACCTTCGCGCCATGATCCTCTAGGTACTCGATCTCCGCTTCGAGCCCGGGGCGGCAACACTCTAACGCGAGTCGCCCTTCGGGGGAGTCGAGGTCGTTATGGGGGGGACGACAGTTTGACACAAAGTACCCATTAGCTATATAATGCCCAGAAAATGTTTGGAGGTTATATACATGCCCAGAGAACTTACTATATCGGAGAGAGAGTATATTATCAAAAGTTATTTGTCCGGGATAAGTGCGGAGGATATCGATCGGGAGCTCAAAATTGGTCACGGAAGGGCTAGCTCCCTGCTGAAAGATTTGGGGCTTCTCCGTACCCCCACAGAACGAATGCTTCTTCGATGGAAAAACTCTACCCCAGAGCAGAGAACTCACATGGTCGAGAATGCACACAAGACCTCGAAAGGCCGGAAGCATCCTCCAGAGCTTGTAGACCTCATACTTAGAAAGGTTGCCCTTACGAAGCAGCGTACTAAATCTTTCGAGGGAGTGTTTGAGAATGATGTACTTGAGCTTCTTCGCCTTCGAGGACTCGTCGGGGTTCCCCAGCAACCCGTCAGATATTATAACATCGACATTGGACTTCTGCCCGTCGCCGTGGAAATCCACTACTCCCCCGGGCATCCTCATACGTCGCCACTTCATAAAAAGCGAATCATAAATCTGATCAAAATGGGCATTTCTCCCTTCTATATATGGTTCCCCAAGTGGAAGAATACCCCCATTCTCAACCCCGAGGTAGCGGACCAAATAGTCTCCTTCTACGAGGAGATTAAGGGCCACCCATCCCCTTTGGGTAAGCACCGGGTGGTTAGGTGTTCCGGTAAGGACGCCTCTCGGAGTCTTAACCTCGATTAAGGGTCCTTTATAGAACCGTTTGTAGCCTCTCTCAATCCCCCATGCAGAGACCGTGGTATCTCCGGGGAAGCATGAGATTAGATTCGTTAGCCATGCCCTCTCTCGGATGAGCCCTGCGTTCCGGAGGTTCCCCGAGAGCATCTCCCCTGCGGGCCCCACGAAGGGCTCCCCCTTCCTAACCTCCATATCCCCGGGGGACTCACCCACACACACCACCCCGTTCCACGACGATGAGGCGATATTGGGCCCGAGGGCGGAGACGGGGCGGGACCCTTTGAGGGGGCATTCGTGACAGCGTGATCCGTGAGTAGGGCGATGAAATCTCATTATGGGAACTCCTTTTTCAGTGTGACCTTAACGTAGAGGCGCTCGATCGCGCCCTCGTAGAGGGAGGACTTTCGATGACGGGGAACATACGCGATGAGGGGGTGGAAACACTCGTGCTCGAACCCGACCTCGATTCCCCTCGCGCGCGCCCCAAAGCCGAAAACGTAGTCGGCGTAGGAGAGATCGAACCCCGAGCGGGGGGAGGGGAGGAACACCGTGAGGACGCTCCCCTTCACGAAAAATATCCTCTCCAAGACGAGTTCCACCCCGAACTCACTCTCATACGTTCCTTTGATGTCCTCGACCTCGGGGTAGGGGGTATACATATAAAGCGTCCCTAGGGGGAGGAGAGCGAGGCGGAGGGAGAGGGAGAGGGTGATAAGGGGGAGGGTCATAGGGGGACCTTCTCTCGTGATGGGGCGGGGGTTATCTCGGCGAGATTCCCTTGGGGGGTGAAGCGAAAACGCCTTCCCCCCGCGTCACAGAAGTTCCCGCTCCCCATGCTGAAATTCGGGACGAGAGCGTGGAGGAGATACTCTAGAACATCTCTGTCCGTAACGGAAGGGAGACGGGAATGGGTCCCGAGGAGGGGCTTGGGTTTGAGCATTTTGCGCTCCTTCATGAGGGGAATTCCCCGTCGAGTTTGAACACACCGTACTCAACCCCGTCCGGGTTTATCTCGCCGCTTTTGTGGTCTTTGTTACCGTTCGGGATCTCCCTCGCAAGGTCTTCCACACT
>JAVEYV010000407.1:0-2560 GCA_034003305.1 Spirochaetia bacterium
CGGGAAATTCCTCAGCAAAGATCTCGCGCATCTTGGCTTCGTGGTTTTCTTCATACTGTACCAATTGATTAAACACCTGGGCGGATTCAGGATTTCTAAAGCTGCGCGCGAGGGCTTTATACAGGTTTTGCGACCGGATCTCGGCCTCGATGGCGATGCGGAATGCTTCTTGTCGTTTCATGTTAACCTCTCTATAGTGTTGATTTTTAGACGTTTCTGCGGATCAATTCCACGGCGTTGATATCCCTTAGTTTACGCAAGGGAAGCTGCACGCTGAGATAGGTGAGTAAGTAGGACACAAATATCACCAGAAAGTAATCTGCCAGCTGCATCTTGACTGGGAGCACGATCGCCCCGCCCATCCTTACAAGCCCGGTACGATCCTGGATGATCAGCACGATACCGGAAAGAATCAACCCGGCCACAATCCCGATGCTACAGAGCATAAATCCCTGGTACAAAAAGAGTTTCCTCAGATCTCGATCACTGTAGCCCAGGGCTTTGAGCAGGCCCAATTCCCGCTTCTTTTGGGTGATGATCTTCAGCAGCGAACCCGTCAGGTTAAAGCCGGCGATCACGAACATGAAGAGCAGAATCACAAACATCAGGTATTTCTCAAAGCGGATGGCAGAATACAGACTGGAATCAAACGCGCTCCAATCCTCCAACCGGTGATCGGGAAAGAGCGGAGCCAGCCTGTTGATGTGCCTGCGGCTGTTTTTGGGATCCCCGCTGCTGATCTCGATGTAATCAATCTCGTCGGCATAAGAGCTGAAGGACTGTGCCACCTTCAGCGGGATGTAGCTGAAGCTCTGATCATATTCCGGCATTCCGGCGGCAAAGATGGCGACCACGCGCAGTTTGTGCACCCGGGGCAGCAAGCCGAAGGCAGTGGGGATATTGAAATTTGGGGATATCAATTGAATCTCGTCGTCCAGATAAACTCCCAGTTCCTGAGCCAGACCTGCGCCCAGGGCAATGCCGGAATCCTGAAAACTGGCGGCATCAACGGCTCCGGAGATAACCCCCTCTTCGCCAAAGGCCGTTCGTAACACAGGACTAACCTCCTTCTGGAGAGCGGGATCAATGCCAAAACACACGGCCGGCATGGCGCGGGAGCCACTCCTGAGCAGCAATTCACTGCGGACCACCGGGGCAGCCTGAAATCCCTGTGCTTCGATCCTGGCCAGGATGCTGGCATAACCTTTCAGAGAGGAGCCATCAGAGGAACTGAGCCGCATTTCGGACAGCGTGCCGATGATGCGTCCGCTGATATCTTCACGAAAGCCATTCATCACGGAAGACACAGTGATCAGCGCCATTACGCCGAGAGTGATGCCCAATAGGGTAAAAAGATGCCCTGAGCCGATTCCGAGCCGGCTTCTTCCTGCCAGATATTTCCGCGCCAGGTAGCGGACACTGCCGTTTATCTTTCCCTTCATGGCAGCATGTTTTTTCCGCGCGGAACTAAAGTCAAGCTTCTTTTTGCTCCGTCTCATTCGGAGTTGCAAATGCTTCTTATTGATCTTACCCGCCATCCGGGGAGGGCTTCGCTGGCTTTCTGGCCACTTGCCACCCTGTTGGATTCCTCTTACGTCCCACGTGAGAGGGTGGCAAGAGGGTGGTAACAGCAAAAGGAACCAGAAATGGATTAGCAGATTGCGGGGAATTGGCCTATTCCTACTTGCAGCGACCAAGATTTTGCCTTAGTATGTAAGAGGTATTTATAGATGAAGAAAGAGCTTTTTGAAGATTTCCTGAGCCAGAATCAGCAGCGTATCTACCGCTATCTGATAGGCCTTACGGGCAACGAGCATGATGCCATGGATCTCGTGCAGATGGTGTTTGTCTCGGTTTATGAGCATTTTGAGCGGATTGAGGAGGCCACTGCGCTTTCCTATGTATATCGCATCGCCCATAATAAGGCGATGACCTTCCTGAAGCAGAGGAGCCGCTACGTAACCGTAGATTCTGAGAAGTTTAAGAATCTGCCACAGCCGAAACCTCCGGAAGAAACTGATTACAGCGATTTGCTCTGTGCTATGCAAAGCTTGCCTCCGCGTCTGGCAGCCGTGATCAATCTGCAATACTATGAAAAGATGTCCTACAAAGAGATCTCCGAACACCTGGGAATTAGCGTTAAAGCGGTGGAATCGCTATTGGTAAGAGCGAAACGAGTGCTGCGGAAAAAAATCCTGCAGGAAAGAAAGGATAAGGGGGTAACATGAGAGGAAGCGATATATGCTTTACGAAATTTAAGGAGAAGACAGATGAGATGCAGAACAGCTGAACGATTCATCAGCCTCAAGCTCGACGGCGAGCTCAAACCCAGCCATGAAGCCAAGCTACAAGTGCATCTTGATCGCTGTGTCTCCTGCCATAAACTGCAAGAAGATTACCTCAGTATCGTGAACACTCTGCGCGGACTTCCCGATCCTGAAATGCCACCCCAGCTTCATCACATGACGATGAATGCGCTGCCCCGCAGGAATCGTAAGGCGGAAGTGAGAAGATTTCGCCTTTCCATGGCTGCCGCCGCCCTGGGCATCGTGTTTAGCCT
>JAVEYV010000408.1:0-2560 GCA_034003305.1 Spirochaetia bacterium
TTTCCACGTTCCCCATGATGGATCGGGTGGATGTTGTAAATGGCGTTAAACCCTCCGTGAAAAGTACGAAGAAGTCTTAAAAGAAGCCTACATCGAAATCTAGCATGTCTACTACAGTTAGCACCAAATGGATCGGGAACATGAGTTTTGATGCCCTGGTAACGGGTCATCACATTATCATGGATACTGCCAAAGATTCCGGAGGCGATGACGCAGGTCCGCGTCCCAAAGCCATGCTTCTGGCATCCCTGATGGGCTGTTCCGGAATGGATATTGTGTCTATCTTGAAGAAGATGAAGGTGGAAAACTACAGCTTCGAAATGAAGGCAGACGGGGATACCGCGGACGATCATCCCAAGGTGTATACCAGGATTGATCTGGAGTTTCGCTTTACCGGTGAATCCCTTCCCGCGGATAAGATTCAAAAAGCGGTCAATCTCTCCACACAGAAGTATTGTGGTGTGAACGCCATGTTAAACAAGACCGCTTCGATCGGAGTAAAGATCTTCATCAATGAACAAGAGGTAAAACAATGAGATACGTGTTAATTGCAGTATTGATCCTGATGACTGCCGTTTTGGGCTGCACTCCCGCGCCCCAAAATGACATTGTCCCTGATCAAGACAACAGCGCTATAGATGCCACAGCAGATGAGGGAAGCTATGAGCAGGGCACCTGGACTGAGGATTGGGACCTTGCTCTATCCGCTGCCGAGAAACTGAATCGTCCTGTATTGGTGAACTTCACGGGATCGGACTGGTGCAGTTGGTGCATCCGTCTGACCAGCGAAGTGTTTAGTAAAGATGAGTTCAACACCTATGCCAAGGACAATTTGGTTCTATCGAAGCTGGATTTCCCTCGGAAACTGCAGCAAAGCATGGAGTTGAAAGAACAAAATGAAACGCGGATGCGCCAGTTTGGCGTGGAAGGCTTCCCTACCATCGTATTAGTCGATAGTGAAGGTAAGGAAATCAACCGTACTGGATATCAACCCGGTGGAGCCGCGAAGTATATTGAGCATCTGCAGGCACTGCTGGCTAAGTAAACATACAAGATGCGAATTGAGCTGGTCTTTTTGGGCCGGCTCTTTTTTTGTCTCTAGCATAAAAAGGTCTTGACGAAAAGAGCATTCACACGCCTCGTGAACGAAAGAAAAAAACGGAGCACGCGAGATGAGTACTACACCACGCGGTGAACGATCCATCATTGCCCTGGTGGGGCGCAGAAATGCCGGTAAATCCAGCCTGATAAATGCCATTGTAGGGCAGGAGATTGCTATAGTGTCCGAAGTGCCGGGTACTACAACTGATCCCGTGGATAAGCATTATGAACTGCTTCCTTTGGGTCCGGTAACCTTTTACGATACTGCCGGTGTGGATGATGAAGGTGAACTTGGCGAGAAACGAGTGGCATCCACCAGGAAGATCCTCTACCGGGCAGATATAGTGATATTCGTGAACGATGGTAGCGCCTTTGATACTCATGAGCTGGCGCTGCTGGCCCGCATCAAAGAGATGGAGATTCCCACTCTGATGGTCTTTAACAAGTGCGATCTGAGGTCTGTGGATCAAGCAAACCTGGATTACTGCGAATCTAACAACATTGAATACACTCAAGTGTCTGCGCGTAGTGGAAAAGGGATCAGAGAGGCCAAAGAAAAGCTAATCTCTATGGCTCCCAAGTATCTAAATGAAGATAGAGTTATCCTTGGCGACATGCTAAGAGGGAAAGCCCGTGTGATCCTGGTGTGTCCCATCGACAGTGCGGCGCCGAAAGGTAGGTTGATCCTTCCGCAAGTGCAGGCCATACGGGATGTTTTGGATTCCGACGCTATCTCCATCGTGGTCAAGGAAACCGAGCTGAAAGATGCTCTTGCCATGCTGAAAGAGCCACCCGATATGGTGATTACAGATTCACAGGCCATTGAGCAAGTGAACCGTGATACCCCTGTCGGCATCGAACTGACCACTTTCTCCATACTCTTTGCTCGCTACAAAGGCGAACTGGATGTCCTGATCTCTGGCATCGCAGCGATTGATAATCTGCGAGATGGGGATAAGGTCTTGATAGCTGAAGCATGTTCGCATCACGTGCAAAAGGATGACATCGGCAGAGTGAAGATACCCCGGTGGCTATCCCAGTACAGCGGCAAGAAGCTAGTCTTTGAAACCTATGCCGGGCACGATTTTCCTGATAACCTGGAGGACTACGCCGTTTGCATTCACTGCGGGGGCTGCATGATCAATGCGATGGAAATGAATCGCAGGATACTGGAATGTCACCGTCGAGGAGTCCCCATCACGAATTATGGACTGGCAATCACCAAACTGCTTGGGGCATTTGACCGCGCGATTGCCCCGCTGATGAGGGTGAAGAAATGAGCTATAGAGTATCGGTATTACAGTACAAACCGGAATTTCTGGCCCCGAAGAGAAACTTCATTAGGATCGCGGAAATGCTCTCCCAGGTAGAAAGCGACCTGGTGGTTCTGCCGGAGCTGGCGTTATCGGGATATGTGTTTGACGCGCTGTCCGAAGTGGAGTCAGTGGCTGAAAGCATC
>JAVEYV010000409.1:0-2549 GCA_034003305.1 Spirochaetia bacterium
GGCTTCCACAAGGAAGCCGTCGGTCTTGGTGATGCGCAGGGTATCCCTGTCGGTGCCCAGGTAGCCAGTACGCTCATCCTGGAGCACCATCCCTGACGATGGATCGCTCACGTTGATGAGGGTCCAGGGCAACCGCAGCCTGACAAAATTGCCATCGATATTCCAGAGTTCGCCCGCTTCGTCGAAATCGCCCTTGGGCAGGGCCGATGCGTCGAAGCTTTTTTCGGGAATTTTCCTGCCGTCCTTTGTCGTAACCGCTCCGTTTACCAGCATGCTCATCCGCTCGAATCGCCCATCGTTGTACACTTGCGTCGCATAACGCGACGATGCCGCGTTGTACGACGGAATCACCAGAAGATCGGCTTTTTCTGGGCCGGAAATACGCACAAGGAATTCCATACCCGAACCGAAAGCCAAGCCGCCCACCGGCCAGAGCTTCTGGCCTGAATTTCTGTCCAGGGTGTCCAGCCCGATAAGGAGTTCCCGCTTGGAAAAGTCCGCAGGCTCGGCCATCTCCATGTCCACATGCAGGTATGAGGCGTCGGCTTTGAGTTCGATGCTTTTTATCGCTCCGCTGCCTGTCACCACGGCTCCGGGAGTTTCGGGTTTTATTACTTCATTGGCCATAATGCCGTAATTCTGCTCGGGATCGACCACGTTGTGCCAGAGTACATGTCTGTCGTAGGGAATCATGAGCATTTCCGTGGTCCAGGTCTTCTTTACCCACTCGTCCATCCACTCGAACACAACACCGCCGGCGTAGCCTTCACGTTCGATCGCGGCGAGCATCCTCAAGATGCCCTCGCCTGCCGCCGTCTCGTCTATGCCGCCGTGGTGCAGCCCGTCGGGAGCGAAGTGGGCGATTCCGGCGCCGTTGGCCATTCCAAATTCGGCTACCAGTGCCGGATACCGTCGATGGCTCTCCATAAATTCCTTGAGGTAGCCTCCGTAGCGCAGCAAGCCGTTTTCGTCCTTGTACGATCCGTAGGCCAGTTCGTTATTTATAAAGTCTGGATAATTGGGATAGATATGATATGCGCCGAAAAGGCCGGCTCCCATCGCTTCTGTTATCTCGAAATGATCGATCGCCACGCTTGCCCTGTCATTGCCCTTGTTCTTTTTCCCGGTTACAGGATCCCACTCGGAATCATGCTCTTTCGGGTCCAATGTCGGCCAGCTTACAATCGCCACCGGATGCAGTTTGCCGTAGCGCTCTGCCTCGATGGTTGCCACCTCGTCCAGAGACTCCGCCAGCCATACCTCGGTGGGACTGGCCTTTTGCCCTGCCGATACGAATCGCCCAAGGTAGCTTGCTCCCTTGTTGCGCGCGTCGGTGGCAATTACCTCCTCGCTCTCGAGCTCCCTGCCCACAAGCCAGCCCAAAAGCCAGGGCGAAACATCCACGGTATAGATACCCCATGCCCTGCCCTTGCGTTCGGGAACATTGGCCCGGCCGTAGATCGCGTCTATGCCGTAATCGATTTCGTTGAGGAAGCTCTCCCTATATTCCCTGGCCAGGTAATCGCCCTGCGCTGGATGTTCCTCAGGCCAGAGTTCCTGTAGAAGGTAAAGAGTCTTTTCGGGATTTTTCGTATTGTGGAGATGCAGCGCCTGATAGAGCTCGGGCGGTGGCAGAGTGTAGACTCGAATTGTATTGGCGTTCATTTCGGCGATGGCATCGAACCAGCGGAGATAGGTATTCAGGTCCTTGGGAAATTCCGTAAAGTACTTACCAGGCTCCGCCAAACCCAAATTGACGCCCCGAACAAAGAAGTCCTTCCATTGGCCGCTTTTATCCTTGATCTGAAAGCCCTTGCCCTGGGCCCTCACCCTAATCTGGGGTTCGAGATTGGCCGGCCCAGCCGCTGCAACGGCGCTCTTCGCCTTGTGTGAATCCTTTAAAATCCGCTGCATCAAGGGAACGTAGGCCTTCCAAAAAAAGTAATCGTTGTTATCCACCGAGTCGTCGGCGAGAACTTTTTTAAGCCAGCTGATGCCCTTTCTGCCGAAAGGGGCCGCCGGTTTTTCCATTTCGGCGAAATCACCGGCGAAATACCACCCCGTATACTGGGTGTTCCTGTTTGTATAGGCCGCAGGAAACCTAGAAGGCAGGCCCACAGCCTCCAGTTTAGCCTTTCCCCGCTCGTTCAGATCGAACTCGTATTCGGCAACGACCTCAGTTCCGGGTTTAGGGCTTGTCCACTCGAACCAGTATCGGTAAGAGACCGAGCGGTTCAGCCCGAAGGTCTTTTTCCATGAATCCTTAAACGAAAACCTCATGCCGCCCGAGCCAATATCCCTTCCGTAGCTCAGCACTTCGATCTCATCCTTGTCCGAAAAGAGAACATAGCCCCTGCCGTAGAAATCCCAGGCTTCTTTCATTTTTTCTTCGTAGTTCTCCACTACCCAGTCCGGTACTTCAATGCCTTTGGAAAGATCGACAAAATAGCGCCCTATCCATCCTGACCAGTTCACCCCCAACAGCCTTCCCAGGGTTTCGCGATCGTAAAAGTTTGTCGGCGATGCGGCGGTATTGAATTCCGCGATAA
>JAVEYV010000410.1:0-2546 GCA_034003305.1 Spirochaetia bacterium
TTCCGAATCTTCTGAATCGTGGAGAAGAACATCGAGACCGAGGCCACGACAAGGCTGAGAGTCACAAAGGCCAGGGGTATGGGCATGGATTGATAGCGGCTCACCCGTTCTGACCAGGCAAGTCTTGTGCCGAAGATGGCCATAACCACCAAGGTAGCCGCGATTATGATGAGCACGATGAGTTCTACAGCCCATCTAATCTTTACCGGCAGCTTGCGCGTTATAATATCGACGCCGATTATCTGGCCATGGCGCCAGGCGACGTCTGCCCCCAGAAAGGCTGTCCAGGCTAAGCAGAGCATGGCCAGGTCGAGGTACCAGGACATCGAAAGCTTAAAAAGACGCAGGACGGCCGAAATAAAGATAAAGAAAATTAAAAATCCGAATCCTATACCGCAGACAATTTCCTCAGCCTTGCAGAACCATCGGTAGATCTTTCTCATACTGACTCCAAACGGGATACAGACGATGCAGGAGCAGAGCAGGGAGGAGCTGATACGTTTTCCCAGCTCCCCCCTATCCTGCCTATGGGCGATTTACATGCCCAATTGCTTGAAGAGTTTCTCCTTGAGTCCGGGAGAGAACTTGAGGTCGTTGTTGGTATACAGGGGCGCAATGGCGTCCTGGAATTCCTTGATGTTGACTTCGTTGATGGTGACGCCGCGCTGCCGCATCTGGTCGTAATAGCCGGCTTCATCCTTCTCGGCGAGGTCTCCGTATTCCAGGGCCTTTTCGCGGATGGTCTTGAGGAAGAACTGCATCGCGTCCTTGGGCATGGAGTTGAGGAGCCTGGTGGAGCATACAAAGGAGGTCTGGAGCATGTAGTGTTTGGTCATGGCGATGTATTTGGTCACATCCCAGAAGGCTGCGCCGGCGGCGGCGGATACCTGAACCTCGGTGCCGTCCAGGGTCTTCTGCTGGATAGCCGGGAAGACTTCGCCAAAGCCGATGGCGATGTTGGCAAAGCCGAAATACTTGGCCAGAGCGTTGCCGATGTCGTTCCCGAAGCCGCGGATCCTTAAGCCCGAAAGGTCCTTGACCGTCTTTACCGGCTTGGTGGTGTAGAAGTTGCGGAAACCGTTGTACATATTGGCGACGAAAACGATGCCCTGGGCTTCGAGTTTCTTGGACCACTCCTTGAAAAGCTCGGTGTCCGGCAGGTTTTTAAGCACCGCCGGGTCGGTGAGAATGTAGGGGGCCATCAGGATGTTGAGGTCGGGGATGGCGAACTGGCTGGCCAGGCGTCCGGGATCGGAAGGCACAACAAGGGGTATCCCCAATTTAGCCTGGGTCACCAGGGCGTCGGTGTTGCCCGAAAGGGCTCCTGCTACCAGTACTTTGGCATCGAAGCGGCCGTCGGCGTTCAATACATCGGCCACAGCCTGCATCATCTTGCTCTGGGTTGTGGTCGCTGCCTCGGTGCCCGCGAAGGTCACGGGGATCTTGCCAGCCTGGCCGCTTGCCATAGCCACGGCGAAAAAGGCGATAGCCAGCAAGGCCAGCGCTTTAAAAAACCGAATCCGTTTCATAGCTCCTCCTTGGATTAGAAAGGGTGATGGACATCTCATGGTGATCCTGAAACGGGTTGGGTCTGCGGTCAATCAAATATATTATGAACTATCTACAGAGTATTACGATCGGTGGAAATGGACGCAAAAAATGCCCGTGGAGGCATTAAATCCTGGACCGGTATTCCTTTGCCGTTAGGCCGGTGAGTTTTTTAAAGGTGCTGCTGAAATAATTGGGATTGTTGAAACCGACATCATACGCGATCTCGGCAATGCTCTTTTCCGTGGAAGCCAAAAGCAGCTTGGCCTTGTCGATCCTCAGCTCGGTGAGGTGGTCCACAAAAGTCGCCCCCGTCTCCTGCTTGAAGAGACTCAGGAAATACGAAGGACTTATGAATACCTCTTTTGCCACATCCTTGTAGCTCAAGGGCTGCCCATAGTTCTCTTCCATGTATTTGATCGCGCTTCTGACGAGGGATTTCGAGCGTTTTTCGTAGACATGGGCAACGAGATTCGCAATATCCACGACAATCTTCGAGAGCCACTGTTCTGCGGTCTGAGCGTCCTTAACATGGGCGATGTCATCGAAGCAGTTTCCGACCAGGGCGTTCAGTTTTGTTTCGTCGCCCCCGCCCAGGATGGCAGCGTCAATCATGGAGCCGAGCAGTTCGTAGAGCCGCAGCGCCAGGGCATCGGGTTTTTCGGCGATAAATCGCGTGAATTTTTCCATAAAATCGGCAAAGGCCTGGCGGCTGCCTTCGGGATCGCCCACCTTGATCAGCGAAAGGAGCCTTTCCTTTTCCCTGACTGGATAGGTGTTGATTCTAGGATCCTGTTCGCTGATGTTGTCCACATGGACAATGTCGGCGTTATCGAAGTGCTCGGCGTATTCCTGGGCGTTCAAGGCTTCGTGATAGGATTTTCGCAGATCTTCCACCCTCTCGTAGCTTCTGCCTATCCCCATGACTACCCTGCGTCCCAGGCTCCGTTTGATCTCGCTCTGCAGTGTCTCGAGGATGTCCCATAATGCGGTCTTTT
>JAVEYV010000411.1:0-2533 GCA_034003305.1 Spirochaetia bacterium
TTGGTCATATTGTGAGGGGCCAGCACGATGATGTATGCCGAGGGGCGTTCTCCAGACTGCGGACCGCCCCATTCCTTGAGGTAGTTTGCCCACTTCAAACAAGGAAACACCTTGTCGCAGGCGGGACCGGATTCCACCAGCCAATACCTGAGGTTTTGCATGTTGGCTGCGCTGGGTGACAGCCTGGCCAGATCCACCAGATCTCTGAGGGTTTTCTTTGGAATGGATTTTACTTCGATAAACCTACGATAACTTCTGCTACGCAAAACTAACTGTCGTATCATGACTCACCTCCAGGCTTAAGATATCTTAAAAGCTAATCCACGCATTGTTTAAAACCAGTAATTTTGCTAGATATTGCATTTTTACCTGATCATGCCAGATTGGCTATGTGGAACAATTATTGCATACAAAATCGAAGACAAATCTGACGGGGAGGATATATGCCACGTTTGAACCTTGCCATTGTTCTTATCATGATGCTAGGCTTGGTAAAAGCTTACTGCACAGATCGCTATACGGTGATCGAAGACTTCGAGAGCGGGGTGGTGACTCTCAGTTCATGGGGCCCTGAAGATATCGATCCCAATGCCTGGGCACTGGATGCCAGTGTAACCTACGATGGTTCAGCATACTCTCTACGTCTGGATGGCAACACCTGGAAAGAGCAACTGATATCACCGCATGCGCTGGGAGAGAACGCTGTGATCAGCCTGGCTGCCATGCACACTTCAGGCGCTAAAGCCCAAGGCATCGCTTTTTCTGATGGTGCGCACACGCTTTTCTATAGCTTTTCCGGAACTCGTACCCTGGATATTGAAGTGTGGGTTCCTGTATATCAAGGAGCATTTTCCACCAATGTCTGGAACCTGTATAAGCTGCCCGTTGGCGCAGATTGGAATGCTTTCTTTGACTACAGTCCGACTCTCACTTCCATCGTATATATCAACGATCTGGATGGCGTGAGCAATCGCAGCCTGCGTTTCGATAGCATACTTGACATCAGTGATGATCTGCCGGCGGCCCCTCTGGTTACCATCTTGCAGAGCCCTCCCACCTGGCGCAACGATCGTGATGTGACGGTACAATTTGAAGCAGTGGTCGATGATCCAGATAGTGAAGACTGGACCTATCATTGGTCTTTTGGAGATGGTGAGAGCAGCAATCTGCCAAATCCCAGCCACAATTACACAGTCACGGATGCTCACGACTATACGGTATCACTTAGCGTGATGGACAATGACAACTGCTGGGGTTATGCCTCCACTTCGGTAGTGCTGGATGAAGGGCCGTCCTCCTTGCCTCTAACCATGAACTTCGTTGGCGATGTGATGCTTGCACGGCGTTATGAGCAGTATGGAGGTATCATTCCCACTCTGGGTGTGAATGCGATCTTTTCGCCCACCCTGCCCATACTCGGCGAAGGAGCGGATATCAGCGTGGCCAATCTGGAGGTGGTACTCTCAAATGTTGGCAGTCCCCATCCCACCAAATCGGTGGTGTACAGGGGCAATCCTGCCAACGTGAGCGGGCTGACCTTTGCCGGCATCGATGTAGTGAGTCTGGCGAATAACCATACAATGGACTACGGATTGAGTGCCTTGCAGCAGATGCAGGGCAATTTGACCACGGCTGGTATCATCTACAGTGGAGCAGCAGAGGATTCCTACAACGCCTATTTACCGGCATTCATAAACCGCAAAGGAATTAATGTGGCGTTACTACGCTCCAGCGACCGCACCGGTCAATACAACAACGCGCAGCCCTATCTGCAGGCAGGTTTCAACAAGCCAGGATTTGCCTATATGACACCTCATTATGTGGCAGAACAGCTATCCGCTGTAGAAGGCGTTGCTGATCTGAGGATTGTGGAGATGCATGGAGGCAGCGAGTATTCCATCGCTCCCGGATCCGGTTATGACAAGGATCTCAACCCCTTTTTAGGCGATACGGAAGATGAGGATTACAGCCTGCGCAGCGATGTTCCACATCAGTGGGACCTGGACATACGCCATAGTGCTATCGACAGTGGAGCGGATATGGTGATCGTCCATCATCCGCATATCATCCAGGGCATAGAGCTATACAACGGCAAAGTGATTGCCCACTCACTGGGTAATTTCGCTTTTGATCTCACTTACCCTGAATGCATGCCATCCATGATATTTTATGCCGATGCCTATCCGGATGGCTTCAGAAACCATCGCGTTCGTCCAGTGTATATCGACGATTACATCCCCAAGCCAGCCACGGGACAATTGGGCCTGTATATCCTGGATTACCTCGCCATGAAATCCACAGAACTGGGAACTGCTCTGGCGGTTGACAAGGAATCTCTTATCGCAAATGTGGTCAGCAATCCCGCGGATTTCCATCAGGTTCCGAATCAATGGAGCACCACTCGGAGTTTTACAACCTATGAAGACGATTATCAATACACTGTTCCTGTGAAGCTGCCCCGTTTTGGCAGTGTGGCGAGTATAAACCTGGTAGAGCCCAATATGCAGTCTGAGCATTCATTGGGGTCAGAACT
>JAVEYV010000412.1:0-2532 GCA_034003305.1 Spirochaetia bacterium
CGGCCCTGCCATTGCTGCAGGGGAAGAACTTGATGTGGTTGCCATTTGGACTCCCACAGAAGCCGGCACCATGGTTATTTCCGGAAAAGTGGTTCTACCTGGTGATACAGTTCCCGCAAATGACACCTCGGCACCTCTGAATGTACTGGTAATGCCTGCGGGACAATTTGGTTACACAGTTGGTGTGGGTGATCTGTTGGAACGGATCCCGGTGGATATGTACTATAGGAATAGCCTATTCCAAACCATCTACTACCCCGCAGAACTTGGTAACTTCATGGGATTCCTGAACGGCATCCAATTCTACAACAACTTCGTTACTGACCTTCCAGCATTGCCGATTCAGGTCTGGCTCACCACCACTACTCTGAATGATCTCAGTGATAACTGGGTACCAGTTGATGCCACGCATACTCAGGTCTTCAATGGCCCCATCAACTTCCCGTCTGGTGAGAATACCATTACAATACCCTTCACCGAGCCATACATGTATCTGAACGGACAGAACCTGTTACTTACTGTGCTTCGAGTAGATACTCAGTATTATAACACAAATGACAAGTTCAGATCTCAGACAGTAGGGACGAATCGTGCTCGTAAGATCCAAAGTGATACTGTGGTTTACGATGCGGCTGTTCCTCCTGCGCCGACAACTGCTCAGCTCTCCGGTAAATTCCCGATGACCACATTCCTCGGCATACCAGGTGGCGTAGGTCATCTCAGCGGAACGGTTACTGGTGTGGGCAATCAGCCCTTGGAAGACGTGCAGGTTGTTCTCACCGATACCGGATATCATGCCACCACAAACGCCAGCGGTGAATATCTGATTCAATACATCCTGCCCAATACATACACCGCACAATTCTCGAAATATGGGTATGTGGATCAAACAGCTAACGTCGTGATTCAGGAAGACATTACCACAACCGTGGATGTGAACTTGACTCCGATGGCTACGGTGAACGTAACGGGAACCGTTCTGGCTTCCGATACTGGTGCTGGACTTGCTGGTGCTTCGATCCATCTGGAAGGATACGCGAACTACACTGCCAATAGCACTGCCACCGGTGCCTTCACAGTTCCGAGTGTCTATGCAAACCAGAGCTATGAATACGTAGTAATGGCCCCTGGATATACATCTGTAACAGGAACCATCGCTGTTGGTGCTACAAACTACAGCATGGGCAATGTTACACTAAACGAGGTTGCCTACGCGCCACATGCAGTGGTGGCAGAACTAGATGATACCTTCACCAGTGTAGAGATCAACTGGTTGCCGCCCGATCCTAACGCCATCGAGATCACGGAAGGATTTGAAGACACCACCTTCCCGCCTACCGATTGGGGACAGATCATCACGAATAACGGCGCTGCTGGTTCAAATGGAGTATATCCCACCTTCACCAGATTGGGTACCATCACCCACACTCCCAGTAACATCACTCCCTCTCAGGGGTCATATCAGACCGGCCTGTGGTGGAGCTATGAACACCAGAATGAATGGTTGATGACTCCCGGATTCAATTGCCCTCCGGATGCGTACCTTACTTTCGATAGCTACGTGTTCCTGGGCTCAGAAAACAACGATCACTACTATGTAAAAGTTAGCACTGATCTCGGTAGCACCTGGACAGTATTGTGGGATGCAACAACTCAGATTGGCGGCTGGAATTACTATGCCTCTCCGATCACTGTGGATCTAAGCGACTACAGCGGATTGAACATCATCCTGGCCTTCAACGCCGATGATCCGCCTTCTGATGACGGCTTGTGGTACACCTGGTTTATCGATAATATCTACATCGGTAATGCCATTACTCCCGCCGTCTTTGAAGATCCCAGCCCTATCATGCGCCACAAATCCACGATGTCTCACCGTCAGGTATCTCAAAATGTCGCGCGTGACGGATCCATTTCAGCCCCCGCCATCCGCAGAGATACTCCCACCAGGCAGTTGCGCTCAGATAACCGCGTACTTACCGGATACCATGTCTATCGACTGCTGGCGGGTCAGGAATCCAATGAAGCGCTTTGGGTTCACCTAAACGATGAACAAATCAGTGCTACTAACTTCATTGATGACGGCTGGGATGGCCTGGCCAACGGAACCTACCGTTGGAGCATTAAGGCCGTTTACACAGCCGGAGTAACGAGCGGTGCCGCATTCTCAAATCCTCTCCAGAAAGAGAATCAGTTTGGCACCATTGTGGGATTCGTACGTCGGTCAAACAACCAAGGTATTGCCAACGCAACGGTGGCAGCTGGTGAGTATTCCGCGACCACAAATACTGCTGGCGCCTACTCGCTTGTCCTGCCGGTCGGCGTCTATGACGTCACCGTGTCGGCAAACGGTTTCACACCACAAACATTTAATGGCATTGTGGTAGCTCCAAATCAAAATACTACCCTCAATGTCATCATGGTCCCGGTGTCGAATGAAGACAACATCAGCCCGGTCACTGCTACCGCGCTGAAGGGCAACATGCCCAATCCATTCAATCCCGAAACATCCATTCGTTACGACATCCTTGA
>JAVEYV010000413.1:0-2529 GCA_034003305.1 Spirochaetia bacterium
ATCTGATGAAATCCGGAAAACTGGTTCAAGCATCTATGATATTGATGGCGGCAGCTTTACCACCTGCGATCTGGAGGACCCCAGCTACTGGTTTTGGGCCAAGGCGATGCGGGTGTATCAAAAGGACAAGGTGGTGGGCAAGCACGTGCTGGCCTATGTGAACCATCTGCCCATCTTCTATTTCCCCTTTATCACGATGAGTATCAAACGGGGGCGGCAAGCAGGCTTTCTGATTCCTTCACCGGGTTATAACAACGATGATGGCAAGTACCTGCGTGATTTAGCCTACTATTACCCTTACAAGGAGTTCGCAGACTTTACCGTGGGTCTCGACCTGATGGAAAAGACCGGGTGGAGGACCCATTTTGATACCAACTATACCAAGCGATACTATTACAATGGCGGATTGAACGCTTCTTATCAGAAGAACATCAAGAGCCATGGAACATACTACGACTGGTCGCTGAAAGGTAATCATCACCACGATCTGCCGGAGAAGAGTTCTTTGGACGTTACGCTGGATTTTGTGAGCAACAAACGCATCTACGAAAGCAGTGACATCCTGGATGAGTCTCTGGCGCAGTGGCTTACTTCCAGCATATCATATCGTAAGCCGATCGGGAACACCTATTTGAATGCCGGCGCACTCTACAATCAGGATTTGGTCAACGACACGGCCAATCTAAACCTGCCCACCGCGAGCTGGTCTCTCCCCACCCGTCCGCTATACGAGCTTTTCGGCGGCAGTGCCAGCGCCTGGTACAGCGGCTTGAGCTGGTATTACAACACGCGGCTGGACCACAGCGGTAATATTCGACGCTCCGATCCCGAGTTTCAGGACTATATCTGGAACAACGTGACCGATCCGGCTGATTCCACCCGCTTCCTGGTGGATCACCATCTGGGTATGAAGCATGTTCTGGGACTTTCCAATACCTATAACTACCGGGGATGGCTAAACTTGCGCCAGAGTATGGATTATTCCGAAGCCTGGTTTGACCGGGACAAGAACGACAAGAAATGGGTGAGAGGCAACGATTGGTCGGCATCGGTGTACAGCAGTTTCAATCTCTATGGCGTGAGGAACTTCCAAAAGGGAGATATCAGCGCCGTTCGTCACACTCTGAGTCCAGTGGTGGGGCTCAGTTATCAGCCTGATTTCAAGGATAATGGCGATTTCTATAGCTTTGGCGGGATCGCATTGCGCCAGGGCGGCAAACAGGCCAATCTGACTTTCGGGCTGGATCAGAAATGGCAGCTGAAACTGGGTAGAGATACCAATATCAGGAAACTGAACGATCTCTTCAGTTGGAATAGCAGAATTGGCGCCAATCTTTACAAGGACGAGAAGCGCTTTGGCAACATCAGCCATACTTTTGCCTTCCGTCCCGGTACTTTCGATCTGGGAAAGCTGGAGAATGGCAGCTTCAAACTGGATGCTCTGAAATTGGGCTATACTGCGCAATTGAATCTGAGCCAAAAGACTTATGAAATCCAGGTGACTGATCCCGCCATCGAGTCACAGTATTTTTCTCAGGGTATCACGCTGGCGGGAAACGCCCCCTACCATGACTACTTTGTGGCTCCCAAAAATCGCAGTTTCCAGGTCTTTGGCGATCAACAGAACACTGAGGAAGAAAGCTTGACAGCAGCACAGGACAGCGGCTGGAATCTGGCGATCAATCATGATCTCTTCGCTCCCAAAAGCCTACTCGAACCCAAAACTCAAAATCTGCGTTTTAATGCCACTCTCAAGCTAACCAAAAACTACAGCCTGGGATACACCAATTTTTACAATCTAAAGACGAAAGAACTGATCTCGCAAGGCCTTCGCCTCACTCGCGATCTGCATTGCTGGAAGCTGGATATTACCTTTAACAAGCGCAACGAATACTGGGATTACCGTATTGTGTTCTTCAATACACAATTCCCGGATGCCCTGAAGCTTCAGACTCGTGATAGTAAAAGGTATTAACCGCGCCGTTTTCCTGGATCGGGATGGCACCATTTCCCCCGATGAGTTTGGTTACATCAGGGATCCCGAGGGATATCATCTGTATCCGGAGACCGGGGAAGCCTTGCGCATCCTGGCAGCCCTGAACTACAAGATCATCATCGTGACCAATCAAAGCGGAATAGCCCGGGCATACCTGAGCCTGGAGGAGCTGCAGGCAGTGCACCAGAAAATGCGGGATTTGATCGCACGTGAGGGCGTCAGAGTGGACGGAGTGTATTTCTCGCCTTACCATATCGAGGGCATCGTGGAGCCCTACAACATCCACCATGAAGATCGTAAACCCGGCATCGGTATGTATAAACAAGCTCACCGTGATCTGGGTATCGATCCCGCGCGCAGCTTCATGATCGGCGATCGTGAGACCGACATTGGTTTTGCCATCAATGCTGGATTGAAGAGCATCCTGCTAAAAACAGGCAACGGCGATGGCGAGATGCGTAAGATGCTGGCAGGGAAAGCGCAAAAGCCGGATATAATATGTGAGAACATCCTCAGTGCAGCTCAGATGATCC
>JAVEYV010000414.1:0-2527 GCA_034003305.1 Spirochaetia bacterium
CCTTATGATCAATTTTCTCATACCCCGAACCCCCGCATCTTCTTAAATCCGGCCCTCAATCTCTAGCTATAATTTATATATAATTTATTAAATCCTTATATTATATTATCATATTAGTAAATCCTGAATTTCCTGTTATCCTGTCAAATATTTGGCACGCCTATTGCTTATGTATAAGTGGACGCCCGAAAGGGGTCCCGCAAGGATCGGCGGCCTGTGAGGCAAAGCCCTTCCGGCGAAACAATAACCTAAACCTTTTTGGAGGTACGCTATGAACAATCTGACCCTTTACGGTAACAACCCCTTCGATCTTATCGATCGCCTCTTCTCCAACGACGAGCTTCTCGACAGCGGCTTCAGGACCCCCGCCGTGGACATCAGCGAGGAGGACAACCGTTATCTTATCGAGGCCGAGCTGCCCGGACTTTCCGAGAAGGATGTCAAGCTCGAGATCAAGGACGGTATCCTTTATCTCTCCACCGCCAAGAAAGAAGCCAAGGAAGAGAAGAGCGTCAAGAACCGCTGGCTCCGCAGGGAGCGCAGGGAATTCCAGTTCTCCCGCTCCTTCGATTTGCCCGACAACATCGATCTGGAAAAGATCGAAGCCAGCTTCCGCGACGGCCTGCTCAGCGTTACCCTGCCCAAGAAGGCAGAGGCCGCGCCCCGCATCGTTCCGGTAAAGGCAGCCTAAGCGAGGCTTTCCAGGCGCGGAAGCGTCTGGACCCTTATCAAGCGTTTTAATTGCCGGTGATTGAGCGACACTATAACCGGCAGTCAAGCGAAGGTCGGCGGGCTTTAAGTCCGCCGGCCTTTTTTTTCAGCACCTCCTGCCGGGAGCTTCCCAAAGCCAGCGCTTGTGGTGCAGAATCCCGAATCATAACGCTCGCTGCAGGCCACGTAGCTACAATTTTGCCTGCGAATCAGCTTAAAAAACCGGAGGCTGCCTTTATGGCCACCAGAACAATTATCGAAGTCGATCAGGATCTCTGCGACGGATGCGGGGCCTGCGAAATCGGCTGCCCCGAGGGCGCCTTGAAGATAATCGATGGAAAAGCCAGGCTTGTGGGCGAGAGCCTCTGCGACGGTTTAGGCGCCTGCATCGGCCACTGCCCGCATGGCGCCATACGTGTGATCGAGCGGGACGCCGACTCCTACAACGAGGCCGCTGTCCTGGACAAGATACTTCCCCAAGGAGCCGCCGTGCTCCAGGCCCATTTCGCTCACCTGGACCACTACGGCCAGGACCTGTATATCGAGCAAGCCGTCGCCCGGCTGGACAGCCTCGGCATTGCCGTGCCTGAGGGCTACGAAAAATTCCGCAAGCAGGCCAAGCCCAAGTTTGTAAAGCCCTGCCCCTCCTTTTCCAGAACCCTCGCTGACATGGCAGCACGATCCGGTTCTGCTCCAGCCCAACCCGCCCTAGTCTCCGACCTAAACCCAGCCCCAGCCGCGGTCAGCCTGTCCCCTAAACCTCTAAGCCCCAAGCCACACAATTGGCCTGTCCAACTTCACCTCATAAATCCTCGGGCGCCTCAGTTCGCTAATGCCCGGCTTCTGGTGGCCGCGGATTGCACCGCCTTTGTGATGCCCGACTTCCACCAAACGCTTGCAGAAGGGAAAAGTCTCGTCATAGCCTGTCCCAAGCTTGATTCAGGCAGGGAGATCTACGTATCCAAGCTCGCGGCCCTCATAAGCCAGGCCGAAAGCGTTGAGGCAGTCATAATGGAAGTGCCCTGCTGCGGAGGCCTCTCAAGGCTTCTGGAAGAGGCGCGGCAGAAGGCTGGACGCCCTCTGCCGATAAATCTGGTAGTTGTCAGTTCCGAGGGGAAGATTCTGGGCAAGAAGACCCTCTCTTAGTTCCTCGAACCTTGTTGTGTCAAAGGACACCCTCCTTGGGGGCGTTCCAAGGCTTTGGGGCTCTTTTATATGGAAGAACCCCGGCGCGCCGCCTGCCAACTTTCAGCGCAGATTCTCGGGATTCAGACCTTCCAGTTCCGGCACTATAAAAATGCCGTTTTTCCGCACCAGCCTGTGGTCGAACCAAATCTCTCCGCCGCCTGAAGCTTTGTCCTGCATCAGCACCAGGTCCCAGTGCAGGCTGGAGCGGTTGCCGTTGAAGCAGTCATCGTAGGAGTTGCCCGGCGTCACGTGAATCGAGCCTGCTATTTTTTCGTCAAAGAGCGTGTCCAAGAGCGGCTGAGTGATGAAGGGGTTCACGCCGATGGCGAACTCGCCCAGGTAGCGGGCTCCCTCGTCGATGTCCAGCAGGCCGTTTATTCGGGCGCTATCGTTGGCGGAAGCGCTGATTATCTTGCCGCCCTTGAACTCCAGGCGCACATTCTCGAACTTGAAGCCGTCCTTTTCGCTGGGCGCGTTGTAGCGTATGAATCCTTCCACCGATTCGCGCAGCGGAGCCGAATAGACTTCTCCATCGGGGATGTTCATGCTCCCGTCGCACTTGATCGCCGGCATGCCCTTGATGGAAAAGTGCAGGTCGGTATCGGGGCCGACAATCCTCACCCTGTCG
>JAVEYV010000415.1:0-2527 GCA_034003305.1 Spirochaetia bacterium
AGCTTTCCAAAGAGCGGTAATAGGATTCATCATAAAAGTTATAGACGCCAATCCCCACATCCAGCCTGCGTTTCAGGTAGAGGTAGGTGAGCAGGAAATTGGTTTGGGAGAGTACATCGGTGATGCCCAGATTGAGCCCGATGGCGTGATCGCCCATGATGTCGCTGAGACCAAGCTCCACGCTGCCCACAGCTCCTCCGCCGGTGGAATATGCCGCTCCGCCCCACACACGGTCCAGGGTGAAGCGGGGACGGTAGTTACGGACGCGGGGGATCTCTTCAGAGGGCTCCGTGGGACGCTGATCCCAGGAATAATCGGAAGCGATCAGGGAAGTATCGGGGATCACGGGTTCAAATCCGCTGAATACCGGACGCCGTACATTGACACCTGCTGCGGGGTTGCGGCGAGGGGTGGGCGTGCGTTTGCGCGGTCCGAACCAATCCAGACGGCTCATATCCACCCCATCCAGGAGATCCGCTGCCATCTGATACGGCTTTGCTGCGGGAGAGGGTTGATAGTTCAGGTCTTTGAGGGGGCTATTGTCAAAATAGATGTCCCAGCCCTCGGAAAAGTAGTTTGATACCAGCATATAGTTCGCATCAGCCGAGATATCAGCGCTGTAGATGCCGGAGATGACGCGGCTGAGTTCTGCCCTCTGTCCCGCTTCCGGATCGATGATCTCCAGATTGGCGATGCCTTCGCGATTGGAGATGTAGACCACCTTGCTGCCGTTTTCGGCGTAGAAGGGCATGCTGCAATCAAAGGCCTCATCGGTGATTTGGACGATCTCCGAGCTCTGAAGGCGATACTCAAAGATGTCCTTGGTGAGATCGGCAAAGAAGCCAAAGCGCTGATCGGGAGCATTCCTGCTGCGTTCAGAAGTAAAGACGATGCGGGTGCCATCAGGAGAAAAGCGGGGTTGGGAATCGTGATATGAATCGTCGGTGATGGACCTCAGCACCCCGGAATCCAGTTCGTAGATGAAGATATCCGATTGCAACCCGCGTTGAGCTGCCAGGACGATGCTCTTGCCATCGGGAGCCACATCGCTCTCATAGATGGCGGTCAGATCATCGATGGCGATGCTTTTCGTGATCTTGCCGGTTTCCACATCCAGGATGTGAATCCTGTCGCCCCTCGCGGTTTTGGCGGCGTAGGCGATGCGCTTACCATCGGGAAACCAGCTCAGGCTGCTGCGGAAGTAGTAAAACTCCTCCATCTTGGCGTTGGTTTCGCCGGTGATCAGTTTGCGGGCTTTCTCCATGCCGTGCGTGCCTGCCATCCAGATGCTAAAGCGCGCGCCACGATCGGAATAGTACACATAACGGCTGCCATCGGGCGAGAACCGGGGGTTGAAATTGAAGTAAGAGCCCTCTTTGCCGCGGTCAGTGCGCTTTTCAAAGGCTTCGATGGGCACCTTGTAGCTATTGATCAAAGGGAAGAAATCCCGCTTTAGCTGATACCGCCAGCGGGATTCCAGATCTTCAAACTTCATGGCGAAGACGCGTTCGGTGGCGTCGTCGATGCTATTCATGCTGCGCAGGGAAAAGAAGTATTCGCTCACCTTTTCCCGGCCATAGGTGGCGGAGAGGTAGCTAAGGAAACTCTCCCCCAGGCGGTAAGCGAGATAGCCGTCCAGATAGTCCAGACGCGGCAGCTTGTCATTTACCACCAGATCAAGGATGAACATGTTGTTGTAGGGATCCCTGCCGCCGATGGACAGATACTCCGGCAATCCTTCGGAAAACCAGAAGGGGAATGATGTGGGACGCAGGGCCTCCACGGCGGAGCTTAGCCGGTTATCCAAACCGTTGATGTAGGCATGCGTAAGCTCGTGCGCCAGGAGCTTTTCCAGCTCCGCGTAGTCGCCATCGAAGGGCACCACCACGCGGTTGCGCAGGCTCTCGGTAAAGCCACCCACCCCCTCAGTGAGAAGAGGATAAATGATATTTGTGGTCTGAAACTCTGATTTGCTGCCGTAAAACACCAGGGGAATGCGGCTGAGCGCCGGGTATTTGAGATCTTCTTTCAGGTAATAGTAGATATCTTCCGCCATCAGCGATACGGTGCGTCCAAAATCATCCTCGCCCCTGGGAAAATAGATATCGAAGTGCATGGTCTTGATCAGCGACCAGTCCTGAGGACGCGCGTTTACCTTGTTTTTGCCGAAAGTCTGGGCTGTCAGGGCACCACAGAGGATCAGCAGGAGTGGGATCAGCAGCTTTTTCATCGCTATCCTTAAAAGATTGAGAACTTCAGGTACTTTTTGGGGTGCGCCTTCACGTCTTTGATCAGGGCTTCCAGATTGTCGATCGAGCGTTGCATCCCGGTGTAAAGTTCATCGTCGGTCAGCAGTTTACCGGCAGTTCCTTTGCCGGATTGCAGAGCTTGCAGACTGCTGTTTAGCCTGGCGGAAAGGGCGTCCAGACTGTCCAGACTGTTATTCAGCTTGTTCATGGCGGCAGGCGCGATGCTGATGCTCTCCTCCAGATCTTCCTGATTTTGAGCG
Organism: Spirochaetia bacterium; assembly: GCA_034003305.1. GTDB lineage: Bacteria > Spirochaetota > Spirochaetia > Treponematales > Rectinemataceae > UBA2256. The sequence goes on from JAVEYV010000415.1 coordinate 2,510, forward strand.
ATGAAGTGATCCACGCGG
>JAVEYV010000416.1:0-2526 GCA_034003305.1 Spirochaetia bacterium
CACCGCAAAGGCGATCGACACCAGGGGTAATTCCGGGTGTCCATCCTTGCTGTGGCCGCGTTTTAAAAGCCCTGAGGCGGAAGGATCTTCGTCCGTCTCGAAATACGTGTTCGTTGTATCGAGGAATATGAGATCCAGATCCAGGCTGGCATTCTTGGCTACTTCGGTGAATACCTGCTTCTGGAGCTCCTCATTCGACGCGATAAGAAGATCCATTGCTCTATAGAGGTTGTGAACATCGACCTCGGCAAGATCGTTGACATAGGCTTTCTTGGAAACCCAGTGCTCGAGGGAAAGCTTTGAACCAGGCGCAAGAATCCTGCCGGCAACCATGGCGAAAAGAAGCCGTTCGATGGGTATGTCGAATGATCGATCCTTGACCAGTGCTTTTATAGCCCGCCCTATACCCAGTTGATTCCAGAGGGCGTCGAGCAGCCAGGGCGCCCCAAGCTCCCTGCTTGCGTGAAACTCAAATCCGGGCACGCCCTCGGAAGGTGATTCACCGATAACCTTGGACAATGCCTTGATGATGGATTGGACGTAAGAGGGCTCAATCTGGTCTTCCCGTCCGAGTTTCATAAGGACATTGGTTTTGGTCTTTCCTGTTTCCTTGACGCGGTAGTTGTGGACGAGTTGGAGGTAGGTAAAGGTACCGCCTGAGGCATTCTTTAGGGTACATCGTCGTACGTTCATTATACCGCTTAGTATACATCATAGTAGTTTACTTGTAAAGACTAATAATATTATTACACTACTTTATTATACCGCACGATTGCAGAGATTATTGTACAGTTGCTTTTCCGCTATTTGTATTCAGTGTATGGTGTTAGATCAGTTTTAGAGCAATTTTATTGTACTACACGCTGTACAACGCCAGTTGAGGTATCTGCCTGTTTCAACGATGCAACATTACTCTACCACGCTTGATTCTAGCGGGCATTTATATCTAATGAGAATCAATAATTATTCTGAAAAAGAAAGAAACGAATTTATTAGAAAGATGGCAGAAATTGGAGTCTCGACAAATGTACATTATAAGCCTCTTCCAATGCATACCGCCTATAAAAAACTTGGTTTTTCCATTGAAGATTTTCCGAATTCTTATAAGCAGTATGAGAACGAAGTGACATTACCGTTGAACACATGTCTATCGGATGAAGATATCGACTATGTATTGCAGAGCGCTAAGGCTCTACTTGTAAAATAACAAAGGGGTGTTTGATTATTATGCATAGAATTGCACTTATAGGCTGTGGCCGGATAAGTCAGAAGCACATCGAAGGATTTGTAAACAATGCCGATAGGATAATCCTGGCTGCTACTTGTGACCCCATTGTGGAGCGGGCGAAAAAAAGAGCCGATGAGTATCGTCAAACAATGTCGACCATTGTCGATAGGCCAAAGGTATATGCGGACTATAAGGTAATGCTAGCCGAATTAAAACCCGATATTGTCACGATCGCGACCGAATCTGGTTACCATGCCCGGATTGCCATAGAGTGTCTGAAGGCAGGGGTTCATGTCATATGCGAAAAGCCTCTGGCTTTATCCATAAAAGACGCCGACGAGATGATCGCGACTGCCAAGAAGGCCGACAGAAAACTCGCCCTCTGCTTTCAGAACCGCTTTAATACGCCGGTGCAGCGGGCGCGTCGGGCGCTGGAGGCAGGACGCTTCGGTAAGATACTCCACGGCATGATACAGGTGCGCTGGAATCGTAATGAATATTACTATGCCCAGGCCCCCTGGCGCGGCACATGGGTCCTCGACGGCGGCACCTTGATGAACCAGTGCACCCACGGTATCGATCTTCTGCAGTGGATGATGGGCGAGGATGCGGTGCGAGTCCAGGCCGTAACACGGCGATACCTGCGTCCTATCGAGGCAGAAGATTTTGGCGCCGCCATCGTCGAATTCGCGTCCGGCGCGGTGGGAGTCATCGAGGGAACTGCGGACGTCTACCCGACCAACCTCAACGAAACGCTTTCGCTCTTTGGGACTAAGGGTACCGTAGTGATTGGTGGTATCGCAACTAATAAAATTGAGACCTGGCGATTCGCCGACGCGGCTCAAATTGGCGACACCGAGGACAAGGTCTTGAATCCCAACGAAAAAGACCCGCCTTCGGTCTACGGCTATGGCCACAGCCAACTCTTTGCCGACGTGCTCGATTCTATCGAGACCGGTAAAGAACTTGTGGTATCGGGCGAGAAGGGTAAAAAAGCCCTTGAGATAATACTGGCGATCTATAAGAGCCAGAAGACTGGGCTCCCGGTGGATATTCCTTGCGATTTTTCAACCGAAGAGATGACGAGCGACGATCTTTTATTGAAGAGACGAGGCTAACATGAAAGTACCATTTTACGATTCTACGCGTGAATACAGGCAGCGGAAAGAAGAATTCGACGCCGCGGTGCGGGGCGTGATGGAACAGGGTGATTTTATCCTTGGCAGCGAAGTCGCGGAATTCGAGAAGGAAGCTGCCGCCTGGCTCGGGGCGAAGTATGCCGTTGGTCTCGCCTCGGG
>JAVEYV010000417.1:0-2524 GCA_034003305.1 Spirochaetia bacterium
CCCTTAACAGATCTATGGGTTCCTGTGTTTGCGCCATGTGGGTTTGTGTAGCTGCCGTAACTTCCTGTGCTGTAAATATCCCAACACCATTCATACACATTCCCCGTCATATCAAACAAACCCAGTTCATTGGGCGCTTTGTTCCCAACTGGGTGAACCCCAGGATCAGAGTGCCCGGGGGGCATAAGGTATGAATTTTGATCATACCAGGCAACATCATCCAGGATGTTACTCCCGCTGTATGTATATCCAAGGGATGAAGCCCCACCCCTGCCGGCATACAGCCACTCCAATTCGCTAAGTAGCCTGTAGCCATTAACATCCCAGTTACATTGGATGAGCGTATGATTGCTGTTCTGTAAATTCCAACCTACTGGCCAATCATCCACATCTGTTCCGTAAGCCTCGTAAGAATAGCAAGGTGTGAATCCCTCCAGCGCACTTCTGCGGTTGCAATACTCTATTGCCTTGTACCAGTCCACATTATACACGGGAAAATCTGGTCCCGTATTGTAGCCATGCGAGGGATTCTCACGCATGACATATTCGTAACTGCCTTGAGTAACCTCATACTTGCTAACATAGTAGTCTGACAGTGTATAGTAGTTGCCATCGACAAAAATTTCCCCAGCTGGGATATATACAAAATTGCTGTCGACATTATAAGTACCTGTTGCAATTACTCGAAACAAGTATGAAGTACCATCAAGTATGTAATTTTCCAATCCTGCGTCCCATTCGATATGCTTGTTCTCTCCCGGCATGACTCCATTACCGATATCACCATACAAAAGGCTACGTGTAGGGATCAGATTGAAATCGATGCCCCCATTGCTGGATAATGCGAGACTTACGGTGCAACTATCCATGAAGTTCAGATCATAATAGATATCAATAATCTTGCTACCATCAGTGCGCTGAGAGGCCTCAACGTTGAATACGACAGGAGCCTGTGCGTTCAACATGGCACCGAAAATCCAGAATAGTATGGGGAGCATGCTGTACATTATGTGTCTCTTCATCGCTGTAACCTCAAAGCCTTATCCTGTCGGGTCATTTCCTGAGGCTCCATGAGAATCGGATCGCAAAGGGGAGAGGGTACATCCGGGACGTAGGCATACACTTTGTAAAAGAGTCTGTCCCAATGTTCCAAGGCTTTAATGTGAACACATGAGCAACCTTCCGTAACGTTCTCCAAAAGGTAGAAACTACTATCGTCGGTGGGAGACATCTCGCTGTAGTATACCTTATACCCCTGCACCTGTATGTCCTGTCCAAAGCTTCCCTGGTTTACTGGTGTCCAGGAGATTTGCATATCGGTGGGATTAATAGCATGGAGTACCATATCCTGTGGGGGAAGCGGAATCAAGGGACCTATGATGAAGCTTTCAGAGCTGGTGCACGCACCAACATTGCCAAAGCTGTCGTGGGTCACAACCTTGATCATTGCATTTTCTATCGTCTCATTAGGACTCGTCCATACATAGCTGTTACCTTCACCATATCCTAAGACTATTGGGGAATAAACATCACCTCCGTCAACAGATAGATAAATATCTGTGCTATTTTCTGCCAGATTCTGTTCAGTGACATTCCATACGATTTCCAAGGGGAAACCCTGCTGTATAAAACCTTGATCAAGGGGATACAATATCTGAACTACAGGGTCTTTGGTATCGCCTATGAACACATTTGAGTGGGCAAACCCGGTCAAAGCAGACAAGCCAGTCAGTGCCAGCAAAAATGTAACTGTTAACGTACCTTTCATGCATATCCTCTTCTACTATTTCCTATATACCACCAGTCAAACATATCAGTATTATCTGTCAAGAACTAATTTTGATGGCTTCTCCTGCCAGGATTCACACAAAAGTGAGCAGGACTGGTCTTTGACCCCTTCATACCATGTTTGAAGATTCAATCCTGGTCCCATCAGCAAGGATACTGCATGTGAGTGGTGAGTGTTCCGGCAAACGATGTAGATCTAATCGGGATTGCAGAGACTCACTGATACTTTATGCACTCTTCTGGCTCACTCGCAACCATCAAGCCTCTTGGACTCCTCCCACGTGGGAGGGAAGAGGAATGCGGGAGAGTGGAAAGTGGCCAGAAAGCCAGCAGATAGTACTGCTTTTGGGAAAACAAATTGCCTCACAAAGCGTTTTGAATGTGCTCTTTTAGAATTCTCTGGCTGTGTTCATCCAGCCGGTTATCCACCTGAAAACTTGCCACAAAGAGCCCATCCTTCATCACTTCGATGCGGTCGGAAAGCTTGATGGCTTCGTCGATATCGTGGGTAACCAGGATGATGGCCAGCGACAGATTGTGAACCACTTCACCCAGCCAGTCCTGTAACCCGCTGCGAGTGATGGCATCGAGGTTTGCCAGGGGTTCATCCAACAGCAGCACTTTACTGCCGGTCATGTAGGTGCGTGCCAGAGCAGCCCTTTGGCGCAAGCCACCGGAGAGTTGCCAGGGAAGATGATCGGCATAGCTTTCTAGACCGAAAACCGGCAGCAATCTG
>JAVEYV010000418.1:0-2519 GCA_034003305.1 Spirochaetia bacterium
AGTTGTGGGTAAAAAAAGGGAGATAAAGCAGATCTTTGCCGGATTCACGGTTACTTTTATCACTTTTCAATTGACATCAGGCAGCCCTCGAAAAGCTTTGAGAAACTGGAATGTTTTTTAACTCCCTTTAAGTGAGGTATTATGCGCAAGAGAAGAAGTTTGATAGTGGGATTTGTAATGATGATTCTGGTATTGATAGTGCTGTTCATCCGGTGCAGCAATGCCAGAGCCAATAAACCCCAGGAGCATGCAGCTGCAGCCACTACTCACACAGTAGCTTATGGCAACATCGATTCCAAGATCGAGATTACCGGCGAATTGCAACCGGAAACAGTGGTGGCCATCAAATCCCGCGTATCGGGCAAGATCGTGAAGTTCTACGTGGACGAAAACGACTTTGTGACCTCGGGACAAATCATTGCCGATATCGAGCCGGACTACGTGCAGGCAAATACCTTGTTCAACACCAAGGCAACCTTGCAACTGGCGGAGATCACCCTCGCCAAAGCGCGCAAAGATCATCAGGACAATCAGGTTTTACTGGGCAATAACTACATCTCGCAGAGTGATTTTGACCACGGTCAGGACGCGCTGAGGAACGCCGAAATCCAGTTTGAACAAGCCAGTCGCCAATATGAGATGATCCGGGATCTGGACGTGCCGGGGAAGGTGACCCATGTCTTCGCCACAGCCAGCGGCACCGTGATCGAACGTAGCGTAAATGAAGGCGAGATGGTCTCTTCCAGCATCAATAGCTATGGCGAAGGGACGGTGGTGATGCGCATTGCCGATCTGAACCGCATGATCGTGAAATCCAATATCAACGAAGTGGACATCGCGAAGTTTCGTCTCAAACAAAAGGGCACGATCAAGCTGGACGCACTTCCCTACGAGGAGTTTAGCGGTGAGATCGTGAAAATCGCGCCCATGGCGATCACTGAAAACAACGCCAAAGTTTTCCCCGTGGAAATCAGCATCAACGCTACCGGACAGCAGGTCAAACCGGGCATGACGGCGGCAGTCAGCATCCTTGGCGATACTCGTGAACACGTAATTGTTGTGCCGATTGGAGCGGTTTTTGCAGATGAAAACAATCAGGACATCGTCTATCTGATCCCGAAGCCCGCGGCAAAGGCGCCCAGCACGGAAAAATCAGATCAGGCAAAGAAACCGGAAGGGAAGAAAGCCAAGGGTCCCAAAGCGGCTGAGCCTGAGCCTGTGCCCACAGTCGTGAAGCTGGGAGCCAACGATTTTCAGATGGTGGAAGTCATATCCGGGCTTGCCGAAGGTGACGTGATCTCGCTAAAAGAGCCGTCATCGGGAGCAAAAACCGGAATGATGATGTACTAAACTTTAGGAGTATTTAACTCATGATCGAGATAAAGGATTTGTGCCGTAATTTCGGCGAGATCAGAGCTGTCGATAAGATCAGCTTCAGTGTATCCAGTGGTAACATCACGGGTTTCCTGGGTCCCAATGGAGCCGGGAAGACCACCACTTTGCGGATGATGGTGGGCTATTTGCAGCCCGAATCAGGCTCCATCCTCATCGATGGAGTGAGCATCTTTGATAAACCCATCGAATCCAGCGCCAAGATCGGTTATCTGCCGGAACATAATCCGCTGTATGAGGATATGATCGTGGTGGAAGCCCTGGAGTATGTGGCCAGATTGCGCAAAATGACCCATAAGCAATTTCGGGAGCGTAAACTCTTCGTGATCGAAAGCTGCGGCTTGAAAGAGGTGCAGTATCAAAAGATCGGGACCCTGTCCAAGGGTTATCGCCAACGCGTGGGTCTGGCGCAAGCCATTCTCCATGATCCTGAAATCCTCATTTTGGACGAACCCACCAGCGGTCTGGACCCAAATCAGATCATCGAAATCCGCGAGCTCATCCGGGCTTTGGGCAAAGAGAAGACCGTGATCCTCTCCTCACACATCCTGCAGGAAGTACAGGCTCTTTGCGATCGCGTGCTGATCATCAATAAAGGCAAGATCATCGTGGATGATAGTATCGGCAATCTGGATGCCTACCTGGCAGAGTATCACCTGCTGCATCTGGAGCTGGAAGGGGCAAATATCGATCTCCGTGAGTTTGTGGATTATTATCCGGAGCTTCAGCTTTTGGAGGAGATTCACGATGGAGATCGCTGCCGCATGAAACTGAGAGTGAGTTCAAACCTGGATGTGAAGCACGATCTGGCGCGTTATGTTGCCGAAAACGACTGGCTGATCCTAACCCTGCACACCGAGCGAAAAAGCCTGGAAGAGATCTTTCATAAGCTTACTCTGGAGAGCGATCCGGGCGTCGATAACGTACACGCGACTGATCCAGAGAATGTATCTGCCGATCCGGAATTGATAGTGGAAGTACCCGGGACAGATCCCATCCGGGAAAGTGTGGCACAAATCGATGAGATCAGCAGCAAGGATGATCCAGCGGAGGAGGAAAAGCAATGAGAGCCATCTGGACGATAGCAAAAAAAGAATATGAATTGGCGCTGCGCTCGATCACCTCTT
>JAVEYV010000419.1:0-2504 GCA_034003305.1 Spirochaetia bacterium
GTTCCCATTCTGCCATTATATGGTTGGCGGAGCAAACCTGGCAGGAATAACTATTCTGAGCCCCCATTTCGATCTCAATTCGATATGCTCTTATATCATTATGATATGACCCCTGACCGGCAAGCAATTCGCGCTCTTAGCTACTTAGTTGTCATTTATAGACTTACATGATAATTTGGAATTGGCACGGCTTTTGCACAAGACAAAAGAAAACATCAAGCGAGGTAAGACCAATGAAAAAGATAAGTTTAGCCCTGATCCTGATCCTGGCCCTCTGTTCATTCCTGATGGCAGACGATGAATTGGACCAAGACCTTCAAGACGTAGAAAATGCCCGTCGTATCATCATGGAACTGAAAGGTCTGGATGATATAAACACCAAAGTTACCATCAATCACCAAGGCGGCAAGGAAGCTGCAGATGCGGCTTATTTTGGCCTGTATCTGGAAGATCTCACCTTCCCCAAGGCACAAGCTCTTGGCTACAAAGGCTCCACCGGCGTCCTGGTTACTGGCGTGGTGAAAGACTCCCCGGCCTGGACCTATCGCATGCAAGAAGATGACATCCTCATCAGCATCAATAATAAAGAAGTAACTAATTACGCCACTTTCGAGAAAATCCAGAAAACGCTCAGAGCCGGTGATGTGGTAACGGTCGTCGTATTCCGCGAAGGCAAAACCGAGAGTCTGGACCTCACCGTTGGCTCACGCGGAGGCAGTTCCAGCGAAAGCAGCACTCCTCAAGTAACCAAGAAGCGTAAACTGAGCCCCGGTTATGGCGGCGGATCATGGATCCCCATGTGGGTCGATACAGATATGGAAGACATCAACGCTCTGATCAGCAATCCCGCGCTTGGTTTCTCCAAGTTTCCTGATGAATATGTACTGCAACAGGGCTTGGGTGGCAAGTTCCCCGTGGGTAAAGGATATTTCCTGGGTGGGCAAATCACATGGTACAACGACAGTAAACGTAAGAACGTCGATGACTCAAACTATCACGTCTGGATGCAGTATTCCAGCACAATGGGCGGTGTTACTCTGGATAAACGCATTCCCATCACCAAAAACATCGTTACTTCACTGGGCCTGATGGTCGGCGGCGCCAATCACGAACTCGAATTTGTGAATACTGACGCTGATTACGACTGGACCAATCTGCCCAACATTATCACCAATTCAAATAACACTCACTTCAAACTGGGCAAAGGCTATCTGATCGCGCAGCCGCGGGCAGAACTCCTGGTGAGATTCACTCCCTGGCTCGGCATACGCGCTGAAGGCGGCTATGTGTACGGAATCAACCTGCGTGACGACTGGCGCGTGATCGGCATGGGCGAAGAAGAATATGAAGTAAGTGGCTCGCCCAATACTAAATACGAGGGAATCACCTTCTCGGTAGGTCCCTGGTTCGGATTTTAAAAAAAGCACTCCCTAAACATCCAAAGCTCCCTCTAATACATCTGGGGGGAGCTTTTTTTGTCCTATAGTCCAGGAGCATTGGAGTCTTCAGGTTTGCTTTTGGGGATCTCGTGCCCCCTTCAAGCTGTCAATCAAGTCCTCGGCAAGCCGGTATCATGCCTTTATTGTTAAGGCTTGATTAGTGCTAAATCGAGAAGTGATCAACGCCGTCAAGAGAGCGAGCTGCGGGAGTATGCGCCGAAGTGACTATTGAGGCTAGCATCCTTATCGCGGGTTTCCGCTGTTATCACATGCGTTCAAATGTGGAAGTGAGATGTAGATTCCGCGAAGGGAATCAATCACCCGGCTCAGAGCAAGCTTTTGATCAGAAGGGGGATTAATATCTCATGCTGGCCGATGAAGTAATACCCGGATCCACCAGTCTCCACGGGGCGTTGCGCCACATTTACCCGTGCGCGGTAATGCATGTTCATATCAAACACGGCGGTGCTAAAGTTCTTTACATGCCCACTAGTGTTCCGCGCCACGGTGAGCGCTTTCAAAAATACTTCAGGCAGGATCACAGCGGAACCGAAATTCAGATACACCCCACCCTCATCCAGATCACAAACCTGGCGGCAGAGGATGCGAAAATCCCGCAGGGAGCAATCCCCAATGGCCTTTCCATCCGCACAGGGTGTTTGATGGATGATATCGGTGCCGATCGCCACATGCACGGTGAGCGGGATATTGAGTTTGTAAGCCATCGCGAGCAGGGACAGATCCTTGTTCGGAGCCTTCTCCAGGATCTCTTTGCCCACGGCTTCGCCCAGACCCAATCCGGTTGCAGAGCCTTTGGTGATGATGGTATTGATGCCGTGTGTAGTCTCAAACACCATGCCGAAAGATCCGTCTGCCAGGGATTTGGAGACGTCCTCCGAGGTATGCCCGAAGAAAGCCAGCTCGTAATCGTGGATCATCACTGAGCCATTCACGGCCAGCGCGCTTACGTAGCCTGCTTCCATCAGCTCTATCAGCAATGGAGCCAGGCCGCATTTTATCACGTGTCCGCCCAGGCCGATGATGATCGCCCTGCCTTTTGCCTTG
>JAVEYV010000420.1:0-2500 GCA_034003305.1 Spirochaetia bacterium
GGTGAGGGTGAGCATGGCCCGTTCGGCTGTATCGTAGCGATAGTAGGCTCCCAGGCCGAGTTCGTAGCCTCCCAGGAGGAACTCTGCCTTGACCGCCAAGGCTGTCGTTTCGTATTCAATGTCGCTGCTGTTTAAAATAGTATAAAAGTAAAAGTTGTTTTGGGTGCCAAGGACGGGGAAATGGGCTCTGAAGCTCACGGGACCTTCGCGCTGGGCATCGGCGTCCAGGATGTTGATGGAACCCAGGTTGATCACATCGGCGGGGCTCCAGAAGTAGCCCACGCCCCATTTTACCGTGCTCTTGCCGAAGCGGAAAAATATCGAGTCGTTGAGATTAAAATCGGAAAAAAGCTCGAAGATTCCAATATTGGGTACTTGTATCGCCGCTGCTGACGGATCATCGGCCTCGGCGGTAAACGAAAAGGGCAAACCGGCTTTTATCGATCCGTAAGCCCTGAAATCCTCAGTTGGGCGGGCATCGAAATAGAGGGTAGACGCCAATGAGAGAGACAGATCCTTTTCTTCGGGATTGAAAAAGCTTGTTCCTCCTGTCCAAAGATCTTCCCATGTGAAGGCGCTGTCCAGGGATCCGCTGAAGGAACCGCCTATTCTCGTCCCTTCACTGGTGAGCAGCGAGGCCAGGGGATCGGCGCTTTGGGCTTCGCCTGCCTGGCCCGAGGGAATATCCTCTACTATTTCTTCGCCGAAGAGGGAGTCCATATCGAAATCATCCTGGCTTTCCTGGGCAAAAAGGCTGTTCGTCGCCAGTAAAGCCACGATCGCAATACCGAGAAAACGTTTGACTGCTGTCATGCCACCGCTCCTTTTTATTGCCGTCGCCTAAAGGGCGCTAGCGGTTAACTTGTTCGAGGAAGGCCTTGGTAAAGACCTTGTCCGGCAGTTTTCCCACGGTCTGTTCGGCCATACTGATCTGGCTTCTTTCACCCTTGTTGATCTCGTCCACAATGAGGATTTGGGAGGGCAGGAGCTTGTTCTCCAGGGATACGTACTTGGGATAGAGGGTGGTGCGCATGAGTCGGCCGTTGACCGAATAGGCTTCCTCCTTGAGGAGCATGGTTCTGTCCTTGCGGATATGGAGCTTTAAGAGTTCGTAGGGGACTTCATTATTCTTAGCCTTCAGTTCGAGGACCCACACTGGATACTGCCCAAGCTTGCCGTCGGTTATGCTTTGAATGCCGTAGTCGTCCTTGAGGGAGGAGGCGGTAAAATCTGAATTCTTGGCCTCGCTGTTCTGAAGGTTTTCTTTTATGGAGGAGTGGGAGAACTTGCGGCTGGTGGGGTCGTAAAACCAGACGTTGTCGTCTTCGCGCAGGTAGCCCTGGCCCTTGTTAACCTCGGGCAGCATTACCAGGATTGTGAACTGTTTGCGCGAGTCCCGCCTGAATACCCGCACCTGGGATACGCTCTGTTTTTCGCCCGGCTTTTCCGAGACGATGGTGAAGAGGGCGGAGTAGTCCTTGCCGGGAAAGTTGCCCAGGTCGTCCAGTTCGGCCAGGATTTTTTCGGCTTCGGGGATGCTCAGGCCTTGGGCGCCAAGAGGCATGCCAAGGCACAGGAGGGCGGCGGCTATGATTGCGAGCAAGGGCAGGCGGCGCCTTGCTTTACTCTGTGTATTCATGAGTTCTCCTGTCATTTCGCGGTCCTTAGGGCTACGGCGGGCTCCATCTTGGCCGCCGCCTTCGCCGGGAAGTAGGCCGCCAAAAGGGTAAGGGCGGCGATGATCACTACATTGAAGACTGCCCGCAAGGGGGGCACAAAAAATGAGAGATGGCCGTTTTTCATTATCATGAAGGCCGGGGTGTTCATCCCGAAGTCGATGAGCGAGAGCAGGCTCATGGCGATGAGTGCGAGCACAATGCCGCTCACCGCGCCGCCAATGGCCAGAAAGAAGGCTTCGTTGAGAAAGAGGGATCGTATTTCCTTGCGCTGGACGCCCACGGCACGCATGGTGCCGATTTCCTTTATGCGCTCGTACATGACCATTCTGAAGGTGTTGTTGATGCCGATCATGACGATGGCGAAAAGGACGAGAAGGATGACCAGGCTGGCTCCGTCAAGGGCGACCACGATTTGCTTGGCTTGGGAGACGATGTCATCGATGGTGTAGACGCTATAGCGGCTGCCTTCCCATTCGTCCGTCCGCTGGGCGCGGATCATGGCTTGGAAAGGCGTCGCGGCGCTGCCTTCTTCGTTAGCGGATCGTTCGAAGAGTTGTATGCCCATGCCCGCCATGGAAGTGTAAAGCCTGGCGGCGAAGGCTTCGGCGGCCTTGAGGTCGCCCAGCATGAAGCCCAGGGCCATGTATTCTTCAGGCTTGAGGCCTATGGATTGGTTGATGTACGCCAGGTCCACATAGGCCATGGTGGAGCCGATGATGCTTGAATCCACGCTTACTGCCGCCAGGGTGAAATCGGCGATATTGTTCTGCCCTGTGAGGGTTTGAAAGCTGGCGGTGATTCTGTCCCCGGGCAAGACATTG